>ONWH01000170.1 GCA_900321495.1 uncultured Planctomycetota bacterium | reverse complement strand
GTAGAAGATGCACGCCGGGTGGATCGGAGGGGTGGCGTGCTTCTTCATCGGGTTGGCGATCGTGTCCCCTTCGCGGATCGCCTCCAGGATGAGTTGGTACATCCGTTCGAAAACGGCGTTCTGCGAGGTCTCTTTGGTGATGTGGATCGCTTCGAGGATCGGCACGCCGCTCTGGATCAGCGTACCGAGGGTACGGGTGGTTCGCGCGACGACGTTCTTCTCGAAAAGGGGGCCGAAAACCGGGACTTTCAGGAGAAAGAGGTCCCAGCCGAACTTCATGTACTTGAAGCTGGTCGTCACCTTGATGAAGAGCCAGATCAGGAACGGAATGCCGGGGATCAGATACCAGTACTGGATACAGGCGTTCGAGGTCGCCATCAGGAACTTGGTCAGGGCGGGGAGCTCGATGTCGAAGTCTTTGAAGATCGTGACGAACTGCGGGACGATCTTGGTCATGATGAAGACCAGAATCCCGAGCGCGAAGGTCAGAATCGAGATCGGGTAGGTCAGCGCCGACTTGATCTGCGCTTTCAGCGATTCGGCGCGTTCGAGGAATTCGGCCAGACGCTGGAGGATCGTCTCCAGGGCGCCGCCCGCCTCGCCGGCCTTGATCATGTTGACGTAGAGGCGGTTGAACGCCTTGGGCGATTTGGCCATCGCCTCGGAAAGGGAGGAGCCGCTTTCGATCTCGTTGCAGACGTCGATGAGCGAGTTGCGCAGCGCGCCCGGTTTCGACTGCTGCATCAGGATGTTGAGGCTCCGCAGAATCGGCAGGCCCGCGTCCTGCAGAATCGACAGGTTCCGCGTGAAGTCGCGCAGCACCTTCGAGTTGACCTTCCCGAACGAGAAGGTCTTGCCCGACTTGTTCTTCTTTTTCTTTTCCGCCGTCCGGTCCTTGTGAAGCGAAATCTTCGTCACATGATAGCCGGCGGCGCGCAGAGTCGCGTTCGCTTCGTCTTCGTCCTTGGCGTCAATGACATCGGTAAAACCCTGCCCCTTGGCGTCAATGGCTTCTACTTTGTATTTCGGCATCGCCTCTGACCTCTAAAATGCTGGCTTTCTTAATCGAGTACGGTTTCGCGAATGACCTCGTCAATGGTGGTGATACCGTCAAAGACCTTTTGAAGCCCCGCGGTGCGGAGCGTGAACATCCCGTTCCGTTCGGCCGCTTCGCGGACTTCCGACGCCGCGGCGTTCCGGATGATCAGGTCGCGGATCTCCTCGTTCATGATCATGAACTCGTGGATCGCGGTGCGCCCCCGGTAGCCGGTGTTGTTGCATTTCGCGCATCCCTGCCCCTGGTAGAAATGCTTGCCGGCGATATCCTTTTCGGTCAGTCCCAGGTCGGCCAGAAGGTCGGGCGCGGGTGTGTATTCGGCGCGGCAGTCGGGGCAGATCCGGCGGACCAGCCGCTGCGCCAGGATCGCCTGTACCGTGGCGGTGATCAGGAATTCGGGAACCCCCATGTCTTTCAGGCGCGTGATGGTGTTCGGCGCGTCATTGGTGTGGAGGGTGCTGAAGACCAGGTGCCCGGTCAGCGCCGCCTGAACCGCGATCTGGGCGGTCTCCTGGTCCCGGATCTCGCCGACCAGGACGATGTCGGGGTCCTGCCGCAGAATCGAGCGGAGGCACTGCGCGAATGTGTTGCCGATTTCGGCGTCGATCGGCATCTGGACGATTCCGTCGATGTCGTACTCGACCGGATCTTCGGTCGTCATCAGCTTTTCGGTGATCACGTTCAGCTCGGAAAGGGCCGAGTAGAGGGTCGTGGTCTTGCCGGAACCGGTCGGCCCGGTGACCAGAACGATCCCGTTCGGCTTTTTGATCACTTCGCGGAACTGCGACATCAGTTCGGGAGACATGCCGACGTTGTTCAGGTCGAGCGAAATGACGCTCTTGTCCAGAATCCGGCAGACGACGCTCTCGCCGAACATCGTCGGCAGGACGCTGACGCGGAAGTCGACCGGAGTTCCGGCGACGAGCATTCGGATGCGCCCGTCCTGCGGCAGGCGCTTTTCGGCGATGTCGAGGTTCGCCAGCACCTTGATGCGGGTGGTGATCGCGCTGGCCAGGTGGCGGGGCGGGGGAACCATCTCGTAGAGGGTCCCGTCAGCCTTGATCCGGATCTTGAACTCGTCTTCGAACGGCTCGAAGTGCAGGTCGCTCGCCTTGTCCTTGATTCCCAGAAGGAAGACCGTGTTGAGCAGTTTGCGGACCGGCGCGCTCTCGGCCATCGCCTCGGCGCTCGCCAGGTCGAGTTCGCCGTTCTCTTCGGCCATCGCCTGCTGGAGGAGCTCCTGGTCGTTCGCCAGTTCCGACATGATCGACTCGACGCTGTCCCCCTCGTTCGAGGCGTAGTAGCGTTCGAGCGCCGAGTCGATTTCGCCTTTGGTGGTGACCGTCGCCTGAATGTTGTATCCCAGGAAGTTGCGCAGCTCGTCCAGGACTTCGAGCCGCTCGGGGTGGCTGGTGGCGATCGTCAGGGTGTTGTTGCGGAAGCTGATCGGGATGGCGTTGTACATGCGCGCCATCGGTTCGGTCATGTGGGTGAGGACTTCCGGCGGAATCGTCAGGTCGGAAATGTTGACGACCGGGATTCCCATCTGTTCGGCCAGCCCCTGGGCGAGCTGGTCTTCGGAGATCATGTTCATCTCGACCGCCACGGCGCCGATCTGCACGCCCGTCCGCTGCGCCTGCTCTTCTACGAGAAGGTCGAGCTGCTCTTCGTCAATAAAACCGAGGTCGACTAAAATTTGACCGAGTTTACGCGAAGCCATAGGTTCCTCTTTGCCGGATTGCTCTCTTGTCTGTTACGGCGCCCGCCGGACGTGCTGCCCTGCGGGACGCCTTCGGTGTGCGTTCGGAACGCCGCGCCGGCGTCTCACTTTTTCTTGCCGGGCTCTTCTTCCTCTTCTTCTTCCTCGTCCCCCCCCGTCTCCAGGCCGGCTTCGTAGCGGCGGATCTTCTGGTCGAGGATGTCCGGGAAGTTCGACTTGATCAGCACGTCCTCTTTGGTGACGATCCCGTCGCGCCAGAGCTGGAACAGGTGGTCGTCGAGCAGCTGCATGCCGAGCTTGTGCCCGGTCTGGATCGACGAGTTGATTCGGAACGTCTTGTTTTCACGAATCAGGTTCGCGATCGCCGGGGTGACGACGAGCATTTCGTACGCCGCAACACGCCCGCCCTGAATCCGGGGGAGGAGCTGCTGGGAGAGGATCCCCAGAATGGAGGTCGAAAGCTGGGTCCGGATCTGGTCCTGCTGGTTCGTGGGGAAGACGTCGATGATACGGTTGACCGTCCCCTGCGCCCCCGTGGTGTGAAGCGTTCCGAAAACGACGTGCCCCGTTTCGGCGGCGGTGATCGCCGCTTCGATCGTCTCGAGGTCACGCATTTCACCGACGAGGATCACATCGGGGTCCTGTCGCAGCGCGCCGCGGATCGCGTCGGCAAACGACATGACGTCGACGCCGACCTCACGCTGGTTGACCGTCGATTTTTTGTGGTAGTGATAGAATTCGATCGGGTCTTCGATCGTGATGATGTGGTGGTCGACGTTGGTGTTCAGGTAGTCGATGCACGCGGCCAGGGTCGTCGATTTGCCGGAACCCGTCGGGCCGGTGACGAGGATCAGCCCCCGGGGACGGAGGATCAGGTCGTGCATGACCGCCGGCGTGCCGAGCTGCTCCATCGAAAGGAGCTCGGTCGGAATCTGACGCAGAACCAGCCCGGTGTTCCCCTTCTGCTTGAAAACCGATACACGGAAACGCGCCTTGGTGCCGAACGCGAACCCGAAGTCGGTCCCCCCGCGCTCCTGCAGCTCCTGCTGGCACCGCTGCGGGGTGATGCTCTTCATCAGTGAGACGGTGTCGGCCGGCTCCAGGCTTTTCGTTTCCAGCTTGACGAGCCGGCCGTGAAGACGGAGAACCGGGGGCTGGCCGACGGCCAGGTGAAGGTCGCTCGCCCCGCGGACCACGACGGTTTCGAGGAGCTTGTCAATTAAGATGGTACTCATGGCGTTTTATCGATCGTTAAACTTTGCTGTTGAAGGTAAAATGTGTCAATCCGTGCTGCGGTGTCTGTGTTACTCTTCGAGCCGCGCGACGCGCATGACCTCTTCGATGGTGGTGATCCCTTTCAGGACTTTCGAGATCCCGTCTTCGTAGAGGACGTGCATCCCCTCGCTCCGGGCGGCACGGCGGATTTCGGAGGTCGTCGCCCCCTTGTAGGCGAGCTCGCGCACCTTCGAAGACATCATCATCAGTTCGAAGATCGCCTGACGGCCGCGGTAGCCCGACTTGTTGCACTCGGCGCACCCTTTCCCTTTCAGGAAAGTGCCGCGCGCCGCCATCTCGGGAGTGATCCGGGCGGCCTCGAGCTCGGCGGCCGAAGGCGTGTAGGGGTGCGCGCACTTTTTGCAGACCCGGCGGACCAGACGCTGGGCCATGATCCCGATCACCGAACTGGAGACCAGGTAGGGGGGAACCCCCATATCGACCAGGCGCGTGATCGCTCCCGGCGCGTCGTTGGTGTGAAGCGTGCTGAAGACCAGGTGCCCCGTCAGGGAGGCCTGAATCCCCATCTGCGCGGTCTCGAGGTCGCGCATTTCCCCGACCAGGATGATGTTCGGCGCCTGGCGCAGCATCGAGCGGATAACCGCCG
Source organism: uncultured Planctomycetota bacterium (assembly GCA_900321495.1). Taxonomy (GTDB): domain Bacteria; phylum Planctomycetota; class Planctomycetia; order Pirellulales; family Thermoguttaceae; genus RUG695. The sequence goes on along the minus strand of ONWH01000170.1, from coordinate 12,776 downwards.
CGAAGTCGAGCCCGATCTGGTGCTTGATTTCGACCTGGTTGATCCCGGGAAGGTAATACTCGACCGGGTCTTCGGCGGTGATGATTTTGCGTGTCGGCGTGTTCAGCTCGTTGAGCGCGGCGTAGAGGGATGTCGTCTTTCCGGACCCCGTCGGCCCGGTCACGAGGATGATCCCGTTCGGACGGGCGATCAGCGAGGTGAAGCGCTTGTAGTCGCGCTGGCTGAACCCCAGCTGCAGGAGGGAGACGCGGATGTTGTCCTTGTCCAGAATCCGCATGACGATCGACTGGCCGTGGTTGGTCGGGATGACCGAAACGCGAAGGTCGAGGTCTTTGGTGCCGAGCGTCAGTTTAATGCGGCCGTCCTGGGTGCGCCGGCGTTCGGCGATGTCGAGGCGCGAGAGAATCTTGAAGCGGGAGATGAGCGCTCCCTGGAACCGTTTCGGAACCGCTTCGCGTTCGACCAGTTTTCCGTCGATCCGGTACCGGATCCGGACGCGGTCTTCGAACGGTTCGATGTGGATGTCCGAGGCGCGCAGCTGCACCGCTTCGCTGATGATCTGGTCGCAGAGGCGGACGATCGGCGCGTCGCTGGTGCTGTCGCCGAAGGTGGCGCTCGTCGGGTCTTCGGTCGCCGCCGACTCGACCTGGGTGAAGTCGATCGCCGTGTCGGTCAGGTCGTGAATCATCGAGTCGGCGCTCTCGGCGATGTTCTGGCTGTAGTGGCGGTTGATCGCTTCCTGAATCGCCTCTTTGGAGGCGATCAGAGGCTCGATCGGCTTTTGGAGGATGAAGCGGAGCTTTTCGAACGTCTCCACGTCGTTCGGGTCGCTCACGACGACCTGCAGTGTATCGCCGTCCTCGTCGTACGGAAGAACGCAGTTTTCGCGCGCGATCGATTCGGAAATCAGCTCGATGACCGCCGGCCGGACGGTGACATCGCGCAGGTCGATGTAGGTCTTGCCGTACTCCTCGGCCATCGCCTTGGCGACCTGTTCTCCCGTCACGTATTCGAGCTTGATCAGCGCGTCCTGCAGCTTGATCCCGGAAGCTTGGGCCAGCTGCTGGGCGTCTTTCACCTGGGTCCGGCTGATCAGGCCGTCCCGGTTCAGTATTTCCAGATAGTTGAGTCTTTTGGCCATGACGTCTCAGGGCTTATTGGATATGTGCGCACAACCCCCCGGGCGGAAAGGACGCGGGTGAAATTTCCCCACCGCAAGTCGCGCCCGCACGGTGATAACGCCTTTAAACAACGCGGGGAAAGGCGGTTTTCGGAAGTATCCCCACTATAACATAATTTACCCGCAAATTCCTGCCGAGTCAATCATTTCGCCCGATTTGCCCATTTTTTTCTTCCCTTTTCTGTTTTAATGATTAAAATCAATATATTGGGAAATCTTCACTTCGGGACGGCTGAGAATGAACCTTTCGCTTTGGATTTTTTTTATCATCCCCTGTCTGGAACTGATCGCCACGGTTATCCTTGGCGAGGCGATCGGCTTTTCGCGCACGGCTGCCCTTCTGGCGATTCTGACAGTGGCGGGGATCATCCTCTTCCGCCTTTCTCCCCGCCTCGTCGCGCCGGGGAGGCCGCCTTACCGCGCCCACCTTTTTCTCTTTCGGCTCGGAACGCTCCTGATGATCTGTCCCGGCGTTCTGACCGGCCTCTTTGGACTTCAGCTTCTCTTTTCCCCCGTCCGCACACTGTACCTCCGCCTGTTCGGCGAGGAGTTCTATCCGAAACTCCCCCCCCTCTTTCAGTTTGCGGCTGCGGTGTTCGGGATTGATCCGGCCTCGACGGGGGAAAGCGCGTTCCGGTCAAACCGCACCTGGAATCCCTACGGAGCGGGTGAGACCTGCGAAGGGGAGATCATCGAAGAGGACGATCCCGACACCTCGACGGCGTACAACGGCGATATCGCGCCCGGGCGTTCGGAGCCGGACGACGAAATCATCGATGTCGATTATACGGTCCGATGAACGAATACACCTGGCTCCCTTTTCCGTCTCCGACCCTCGGTTCCGGTTCCGACCCCCGCCGGCGCCGGGCGCTCGCCGAGTTTTTGGCCGGACCGGAGAACCGGCTTGCCGAGACGGCGGTCCGCCTGGTTCTGGGCGGGGTTCCCTTTTTTGCCGACTCCCCCCTCTCGCAGTCCCTTTCGAGCAAGGTTCAGCGGGGGAAGGGGCGCGGCGACTCAAAAAAGGGGCCGGCGATCGGCCGCACGGCGTTCGACTGGCGGCTTCCGCCGCCGCAGCGTGACGGCGGCGAGGCGAAGGTCATCGACTACATGCCCCCGGCGAACCTTCCCGACCTCTTTCCGCTCGTCTTTTACGGCCCGTCGGGGTGCGGCAAGACACAGCTGGCGGGGGGGATCTCCCGTGAACTGCGCCGCCGCGATCCCCTTTCGGAAGGGGTTTTTCTCGGCGGAGAGCAGTTTTACCGTTCTCTCTCGGACGCGATCAGCAAAAACCGCGCCGAGGGGCTCCGCGGCTACTTTTCGCGATGCCGCTATCTGGTCTTTGACAACGTCGACGAACTCGAAGAGTATCCCGCCGGCGCGGCCGAGCTTCTGAACCTCTTGAAAGGCGCCGAAAAGAGCGGCACGGCGGTGATTCTGACCCTTTCGCGCCATCCCGACCTGGTTCACGCCTTCCCGGCGGCGCTTCGCGCCCGTCTGGCCGGCGGGTTCGCCGTTCCGGTCGCGTTCCCCTCGCGCCCCGGCCGCGCGCTGCTGCTGCGCCGCTATGCCGAGGCGTTTCGGATAAAGCTTCTCGAACGGACCGAGGAGTTTCTTTTGGACGTGTTTCCCGAACCGCCGGGAGAGATGTACGCCGTCTTTGAACAGCTCTACCACGCGCACCACTGGAGCGAGACCCTTCCCGACCCGGAAAAGGTCAGGGATTTTCTCGAAAAGCGGCAGACCCGCGCTCCCCTTTCCCTTGAGTCGATCGCCAAAACGGCGGCGCGCACCTATTCGGTGAAACTGAGCGAACTGAGGAGCAATACGCGGCGCAAGACGGTCGTGACCGCGCGGAACATGGCTCTCTTTATCGCCCGCGGAGCGATCGAGGTGACTCTTCAGGAACTCGGGCGCTATTTCGCCGGCCGGGACCACTCGACGATCCTTCACGGGATCCGTTCGATTGCCGAAAAGTTGGAAACGGACGACGAGCTGAAACTCCAATACGACCGCATTATGGGCGAATTGAATAAAATCGGCAAAACAGGCTGACTTTATCGATTGTTCTTTTTTTAACGAAATAAACGATTCTTCGGTTTTTATCAATTTTTCCGGCCCGGACGGCCGAAAAAGAGATTAGCGGGCGAAATCCCGCCGCATGCCCTCTGATGTTCCCTGCGGCACAACAGGGGATCGGTCTTTCCAAGTCGGGGCGTGCGGGAAGACGTTAATCTTGATCGGAGAGAGTCATGTTCCAGAAAACCGTTTTGATGATCGTTTTTACATTTGCCGTCGGATTGGTCGGGTGCCGATCCTGCTGGGGGCCGTATGATCACTGCCAGCCGACTTTCGTTCCCGAAGCGGGCGACGAGTGTATGGGTGAACTCTACCGAAACGGTTCCATTCTGGGCGGAATGGAACGCCGCGGCAATTGCAGCACCTGCTCGTCATGTGCCGGCGGCGTCGCCGATTACGGCTACTCCGATTACGGCTACGGCGCCTACACCGAAGGTTACGGGCAGCAGGGATTTGTGGAAGAGTCCGCGGCGAATTACTCCGAAGCCGGCGCGACCGAACCTCTTCCGCCCAGCCCCGCCCAGGCCTCTGAAACGATTCCGACCCCCGCTCCGCAGGGGAAAGGATCGATCCGGGACTATCTCCCCGATTCCGGAATCTGACCGCAACGTTCCAGCTATCAATCTCTCCAACACTCTCCATAGACGGAACGCTCCATGCCCGAGACGCTTAAAGCCTCCCGGGCTTTTTTTGTTTCTCTCCGCGGGAGCCGCTCCGGCGCCTTTTTTTCAGACTCTCCGGCCCGGGGACGGGGCGGAAACCTATTGAATGAAAAAAGCTCTTGAGATATAATGAGAAAAAGCTTTCGGAACTCGCCGGAAGCGCATAAAAAATCACCCCACTTTTACAGGGATGTTGCAAGATGCCGCAAGGAGAGAACTCTTCTGACTCCGGCCAGGCGCCGCGTGACGCGATGCCCGGTCCCCGGGTTGAGGATCAAAAAGTCGCCGTTCCGGACGCCAAGCCGGCCGAGCATGCCGTGACCCCCGCCTGGACAGGCTGCCGCTACTCGATGAAGGCGTTCCGGTTCAGGGCGATCTGCCTGCTGTTCGTTTCGCTTGTGATTCTGGCCGGGGCGGCGTATTCCGGCCGCTTCTGCGGCGGGAACTGCCACAGGGCGGTCTTCTGGGGAGCGGCGGTCCTGGTTCTGGCGCTCTGGGTATCGCTTTTGGCGAAAATGCTCTACCGCCACTACACGATCTCCTATAAACTCGACCGTGAACATCTTCTGCTGACGCACGGCTTCTTCCGGCAGACGACCGATACGATCCTGATCGCCCAGATCGACGATATCGTCAAGATTCAGACGCTCGCCGACCGGCTCTTCAACGGCGGGGTCGGCACGATCGAAATCTACGCCAATGACCGTTCCGACAGCCACATTTTTCTCGAAGGGGTTGATCTGCCTCAGAAGGCGTTTGAATCGCTCGACCTTCTGCGCAAGGATTACGTCCGGCGCCGCGGGATCAAATCGTTCTCGTCGGTTGACCGCGGGATCGATGACGGCAGCGGTATCGGCTCGGCTTTTGACTGACGGCCCGCTCCGGCGCGCACCTGACCTTCAAACGAAAAGATTCGGAAAACGACAATATGGAACTCGAACAGTTTTTTACCTCGATCTCGGACTTTTTCGGCTTTATCGCGAAGAAAATTGAAGGGGGGATCACCTCCCTGTTCGGCTCGTCGAACGAACGGCTCCTCAAAAAGCTTGAAGCGCGGGTCGAGGCGATCAACAGGCTCGAAAGCAAGTATCAGGCGATGTCCGACGACGAGCTGAAAGAGCAGACGGTCCTCTTCCGCAAACGCCTTTTCGACGGCGAGACGCTCGACGACATCCTGGAAGAGGCGTTCGCCGTCTGCCGTGAGGCAAGCCGCCGCGTTCTGGGGCTCCGGCATTACGACGTGCAGCTGATCGGGGGGATGGTTCTTCACAGCGGCGCGATCGCCGAAATGATGACCGGGGAAGGGAAAACCCTGGTCGCGACCCTGCCGGCCTATCTGAACGCCCTCGAAGGGAAAGGGGTCCATGTGGTTACGGTCAACGACTACCTGGCCCGCCGCGACATGGAATGGATGGGCCCGCTGTACATGGCGCTCGGCCTGACGGTCGGGAACATTCAGGCGAACATGTCGACCCGCGACCGGCAGGCCGCCTATTCGTGCGACATCACCTACGGCACGAACAACGAGTTCGGGTTCGACTATCTGCGCGACAACATGCGTCCCGCCCGCCGGGGCGACAGCAGTTTCGACCAGGAACGGCAGCAGTCGCAGGGGCCGCTTCACTTCGCCATCGTCGACGAGGTCGACAACATCCTGATCGACGAGGCGCGCACCCCGCTGATCATTTCCGGGCCGTCCGAAGACGACGTGACCAAATACGGCAAGGCCGACGCCGTGGCGCGCCAGCTTGTCAAGGACGAGGATTTCACCGTCGACGAAAAGGACCACACCTGCAATCTGACCGATATCGGGATCCGTCACGCCGAACGCCTGGCGGGTGTCGAATCGTTCTACACGGCCGGCAATATGCACTGGCCCCATCTGATCGACAACGCGCTGAAAGCCCATCACCTGTACAAACTCAACGTCAACTACGTCATTCGCGACGGGGAGATCATCATCGTCGACGAATTTACCGGCCGTCTCATGGAAGGGCGGAACTGGAGCGACGGGCTTCATCAGGCGGTGGAGGCGAAGGAGGGCGTCCGTGTCAAAAAAGAGAACCAGACGCTCGCCACGATCACACTCCAGAACTTCTTCAAGATGTATGACAAACTCTCCGGAATGACGGGGACCGCCTCGACCGAAGCGGTGGAGTTCTGGAAGATCTATCATCTGGACGTCATCACCATTCCGCCGAACCGCCCGGTTCAGCGGAAGGTCTTTCCCGACAAGATATACAAGACCGAACGCGAAAAGTACGACGCCATCGTCGAGGAGATCGAAAAGGTTCACAAGTGGGACGTTCTGACCCTGAACAACGGAAGCGAGTACTGGGGCACCGTCGAGAGCGAAACGGACGGTGAGGTGATCTTCCGCCCGAAGGGGGCGAAGGAGGCGCAGACGGTTGCCAGGAGCGGAATCAAGTCGATCCAGCGGAAAGGGTGCCCGATCCTGGTCGGAACGACGTCGATCGCCAAAAGCGAACTGATTTCCGAGAAGCTGAGCCGGAAGGGAATCAAGCATCAGGTCCTGAACGCCAAGCCCGAAAACGTCGGCCGCGAAGCGGAAATCATCGCGCAGGCCGGACGCCTGGGTGCGGTCACGATCGCCACGAACATGGCCGGCCGCGGTACCGACATCATCCTGGGCGGGAATCCCGAAACGCTCGCCTGGTCGATCTTCCAGCACAAGTATCCGACACGGCTCGATGTGCCGCGCGACGAGTGGAACGCGAAGATCCAGGAGATTGAGTCAACCGAAAAGATGAAGGAAGAGGGGGAAGAGGTCCGCAGGCTCGGCGGTCTGCACATCATCGGGACCGAACGGCACGAGGCGCGGCGCATCGACCTGCAGCTCCGCGGGCGGAGCGGCCGCCAGGGGGATCCCGGTCAGGCGCAGTTCTTCCTTTCGCTCGAAGACGAGCTGGTCCGCGTTTTCGCCGGGGACTGGGTCAAGAACATTCTGACCCGCCTGGGGATGGAGGACGGCCAGGCGATCGAAAACGCGATGGTCTCGCGCCGGATCGAAGGGGCGCAGAAAAAAGTCGAAGAGCGGAACTTTGAAATACGCAAAAGCCTTCTCGACTACGACGAGGTGATGGACGTTCAGCGGAAGCGGGTCTACTCGTACCGCCAGAGAATTCTGGACAACGGCAACACACGCGATTTCGTCGGCGAGATGATCGACTACGTCATCAAAAAGAGGGTGGAAGAGTACCTCGACCCGAATTTCGGTCCGATGGCGTTCGCCGATTACGCGTCGAGCGACAACCAGTTCGGCGTGGAGTTCGAGCCGCGTCAGTTCCGTTCGATGTCGTTCAAGGAGGCCGAAGACTGCGCACGCGACTACGCGCGCCGGATGGCCGAGACACAGGTCCTTGACGCCATTGACGAAAACCTTTCCTACGACGTTCCCGAAGAGGAATGGAACTGGCAGGCGCTGGCCGCATTCGCCAATCAGAAGTGGAAGGCCGCTCTGCGCGATTCCGACCTGCGGAAAGTCGGCCGCGACGATGTGGCGCAGTTTCTGATCCAGAAGTCGTCCGACTACATCGACCGCGTCGATATTTCGCGCGTCGCTTCTGTTCTCGAGCCGAACTACGGCGCGCAGTCGGTTTCGGTTTTCGCCAAGATCATGTTCGGGCTGGTCATTGATCCCGAGTCGCTCAAAGGACTCGAGCCGGAACAGATTTACGAAAAGGTCCGCACGCTGGTGCTCGATCTGTACCGCGAAAAGGAAGTTCAGTTCCCGGTCGTCTCGGGACTGGTTCACTACACCATCCGTGACGAAAGCGGCCGCCGTCTGAACCGTGAGGGGATCATCGAATGGGCGAAGCGCCGGTTCGGGATCGACCTGCCCCCCGACGAACTCAAAAATATGCAGCGGCGTCAGATCGAAGAGGACCTCTTCCGGATCAGCCGCGCCTCGCTTGAAAATCAGAGTGCCGACATCGGCGAGCTTGACAGCCGCCTGAAGAGGATTTTCGAAAACCAGAAGGTGAACATTGAAAAGATCACCGCCGCGCGCGAAGAGAAAATCCGCCGGAACGAAAAGATCACCCTGGAAGACCGGATTGCGCTCAAAAAGAAGGATCCCGATCTGGCCGCCCTTTCGGACTGGATCGACGAGCGGTTCGGCGCGAACGTCACGCCCGCCGAAATCTGCGACTGGGATGTTCTCTTTGTTCGGAACCGGCTCGAGTCGCTGATCGAAGATAAATACAATCCGGAAATCCGACGTGCCGAACGGCATATCATCCTCTCGTTCCTCGACGGCGCCTGGAAGGAGCACCTCCTGACCATGGACCGGATCAAGGCGGGGGTCGGGTTCCGCGGCTACGCCCAGTCCGACCCGAAGGTCGAATACAAGCGGGAGGGGATGGCGGCGTTCGAAAAGATGTGGACGGCGATCTTCGAGAACGTCCTTCACACCCTCTTCCAGACCGAGAACCTGAACGAGCGGTTCCTCGAATCGGTCTGGATCGAAAGCGAGGCGACGCACGAGTCGTTCGCGCCCCCGCCGATGGCGCAGAATTCCGGATCGGAGGATATCGGCGCCCAGCAGGACGCGGCGATCGAAGCTTCCAAAGCCCAGCGGCCGCAGACGATTCGGAACAAGACCGAACGGGTCGGCCCGAACGAGCCGTGCCCCTGCGGGAGCGGGAAGAAATACAAAAAATGCTGCGGCAGGAAAAGATAACGCAGCCGCGGGGTTTTTGAACGCGCCTTTCCGGACCGGGGAGGCGCGTTTCTTTTCGGTGCCGCCGAAACTTGTATTTCTCATGGGAATCGGGTATCATCAGGCGGGGATCTTCCCCGAAAACCGTAAAAACCGAAGAAGAAGAGCGATGAACGAGCTGAGCGGAAAAAAAGTCATGGTCCTCGACGCCCACGGGATCATCTACCAGGTTTTTCACACAATGCGCGACATGATCGGCCCGAAGGGGCAGCCGACCGGCGCGGCGTACGGCTTTACGCGCGATGTGATCGGCCTTCTGCTGAAATTCGAGCCGGACGCGGTTTTCTGCGCGTTCGATATGCCGGGTCCGACGTTCCGGCATGAGATTTACGCCGGGTACAAGGCGAACCGTCCCCCGATGCCCGAAGATCTCCGCCCGCAGATGATATACGTCCGGCAGATATTGGAGGGGCTCTGTGTACCCAGGCTCGAGTCGGAACGCTACGAGGCGGACGACATTCTGGCGACCGCGGCGCGCCGCGCCGCCGAGGCGGGGGGTGATGTCATACTGGTCACCTCCGACAAAGACGCCCGGCAGCTGATTACGGATCATGTCCTGCTCTATAATCTGCGGAAAGAGTCCCTCTACGGCGCCGACGAGCTGAAAGCCGACTGGGGAATCCGGCCCGACCAGGTGATCGACTTTCAGACGATGGTCGGAGACTCGACCGACAATATCCCCGGGATTCCCCTGATCGGCCCTAAGAGCGCCGCCGAACTTCTTTCGCGGTATGACACCCTGGAAGGGGTTTTTCAGCATGCCGGCGAGATCAAGGGGAAGAAGGGCGCGAATATCGCCGCCGCCCGCGAGTCGGCCGCGGTTTCCCGCGCGCTTGTCACACTCGACACCGACGTGCCGATTGAAATCAACTGGGACGAGGGCGCGCCGCGCGGAGTCGACCCAGTCCGGCTCGATGAACTTTTTCACACATTCGGGTTCCGTTCCCTCCTGCCGCGGATCGAGGAACTCGCCGAACGGTTCGGAACGCGCGTCTGCGAGCGGGACACCTCCCTGGACGGAATGTACAGCCTGACCGAAAAGAGGCCGGTGCCGGGGCCCGAAACGCCGGCGGATACCGCGCAGCTTTCGCTTTTTGACGCCGTAAAAGAGGACGCGGCTCCGTCCGCCGAAGAGCCGCCCGCCGGCGCTGCCCTCGCCGAGGAGAACCGCGCGGTGACCGAAACAATCTTTGCCGCGCTTGAGACCGGCGGCGAAGCCGCCTATCCCGAAATATCCGTTTCGGATACGATTCCGAACGGTGTGGAATACAGGCTGATCAGCACCCGCGAAGAGTTCGACCGCCTCTGCGGCCTCCTCAGGAAGGCGCCGGTGATCAGTATCGACCTTGAAACGGTCGATCTGCAGAGGGAACCGAAGGCGCGTCCCCGCTTTGCGCTGATCGCGGGAATCGCCCTCTGCTTTGAAGCGGCGCGCGCGTATTACATCCCTGTCCGCGGCCCGGCGGGGGAGCCGGTTCTCTCCCTTCCCGACGTTCTGGACGCGCTCCGGCCGGTTCTCGAGTCGGAGTCCGTCAAAAAGATCGGGCAGAATATCAAGTATGACATGATCGTCTTCGGGAACTACGGAGTCCGGCTCCGGGGCGTTCTGTTCGACACGATGGTCGCCGACTACCTTCTGCGCGCCGGGGAGCAGCATCACAACATGGACGAGCTGGCCCGGGTCTACCTGAACTACACGACGGTCAGGATCACCGAGCTCCTCGGCACGGGAAAGAACCAGAAGATGATCGACGAGGTTCCGACCGCCGACGTGGCGCGCTACGCCGCCGAAGACGCGCTGGTGCCGTGGTATCTCTATCCGCGCCTGCTGGAAGGGCTTCGGAAAGAGCCGGCGCTTCTGCGCCTCATGGCGCGGCTTGAAATCCCGCTCATTTCGGTCCTGGTTGAACTCGAAACGAACGGGATCGCGATCGACACGGCGCACTTCGGCCGTCTCGAAGAGGATTTCGCGCGCCGGCTCGCCGAGACAAAGGGCGAAATCGAACGGATCATCCGCCGCGACGCGCCCGGTTCGTCTCTGGCTGACGGGTTCAACATGAACTCCCCCCGTCAGCTCGAACAGCTCCTGTTCGACGATATGGGGATTCCTTCGGCGAAAAAGACGAAAAAGAAGACCGGGCGGAGCACCGATGCCGGCGTACTGGAAGAGCTGGCGGCGCAGGGGTACGAGCTTCCGGCGGCGATTCTGAAACACCGCATGCTCGCCAAGCTTCTGGGAACGTATATCGAGCCGATCCCGCGGCAGGTCCATCCGGTGACCGGGCGGATCCACGCCTCGTTCAATCAGTCGGTCGCCGAGACGGGACGGCTCAGCTCCAGCGCGCCGAACCTTCAGAATATTCCGGTTCGGACCGACGAGGGGAAAGAGATCCGCCGCGGTTTCGTTCCCGACGGGCGCCTCGGCTACGACACGTTCATCTCGTGCGACTACAGCCAGATCGAACTGCGTGTTCTGGCGCACTACTCGAAAGATCCCCGCCTGATCGAAGCGTTTGAAAACGATATCGATGTGCACGCGGCGGTCGCCGCACAGATTTTTCACGTTCCGCTCGAAGAGGTGACGGGCCTCCAGCGCCGCAAGGCGAAAGCTGTCAACTTCGGACTGGCGTACGGGCAGACCGCGTTCGGCCTGGCCAAGTCGCTCGGTATTTCGAACGGTGAAGCCGCCGAGTATATCCGCACTTTTTTTGAGACGTATCCCGGCATACACGAGTTCTTTAACCGCGTTCTGGCCGAGGCGGCCCGCGCCGGGTATGTGACGACCCTGCTGGGACGGCGCCGCGCGGTCGACGGCGTCCGCGGTCCGCGGGGGGACAAACCGCTGAATATGCCCGAACGGACCGCGATCAACACGGTGATTCAGGGATCGGCCGCCGACCTGATGAAAGCCGCAATGGTAAATGTCTCCAAACGGCTTGCGGAGTGGAACAGTGTCCCGTCCGGCTTTCTTCCCGTCCGGCGGCCGGCCGTGCCGAAACCGCCCGAGAAGAAGACGCCGGGCCGGGGGGAGTTCCTCTTTGAAATGGATGACGGCGGGCCGGCTCCCGCGGAGCCGGATTCGAACCTCTTTCTGCCGAACGGACCGGCGGCGCGGGGGCAGCTGCTCCTGCCGATCCACGATGAGCTCCTTCTGGAAACGCATCATGACACGGCACAGGAACTGGCCGAACTCGTTTCGGCCGAGATGCTCCTGGGGCAGCCGCTCCGTGTCCCGCTCAAAATCGACACCGAGTTTACCGAGACGTGGTAATCGGCCTTCGCTAAAAGGACGGCCTGACAAAGCGAGGCGCTTTGTCCGTTGGGCCGGGCATCGGGTCAGCCGGCGTGCCGGTCGTAGAATGTCTGCCCGTACGAAGCGCGGCGGATCTGTGCGGCCTCGCTCTGGTCTTTGGGCCGTTCAAACTGGAGTAGAATCACATCCGAGGCTTCGCGGACCGAAGCCGCGTTTTTGAGCGCCGGGGCAAGGGTCGAGTATTTCACGCTCAGCTCATACCACAGATAGTCAAGCTGCATGTACAAATCGCCGATCGAGGCCCCCTGCGACCGGGCGAAATCGTAAAGCGCCTGTTTTCGGGACCAGAACGTCCACTGCGCGATCCCGTATCCGGCCGAGTCATGAACGAAATTGGTATATGTTCCGTTATCGACGGCGGCGGTGTATTCGTCGTCGGACATTCCCAGAGAACGCTCGTACGAGTTCTGGAGATTGTTCGCGCGGAACCCTCCCGACTCGGCGTTCAGATTCCCCATCAGCCCGGCAACGCCGTAGGCGTTCCCGATCTTCTGATAGAGGTAGTCCCAGACGACCTGTTCGGCGTTCTCGACCGGAGTCGGAACCGGAACGTCGCTCGGGATATTGGCTTTGTCCGGATCGGGAGTGACCCCGATATTCTGAAAGACGTTCGCGCCTTCCGATGCGTAGAAACCGACCATTCCTCCCGAGAGGCGCGTGTCTTTGGCTCCGATCACCAAGTCGCCGACCCCGCAGGCAACCTGGCCGCCGACGACTTGTGCCCAGACGGTGTAGGTTCTGTTGTAGGCGAGGGTGTTTGCCTTGTTCGCCAGGAGGGTCATCTGCCCCCCCTCGCTGATGTAG
>ONWH01000116.1 GCA_900321495.1 uncultured Planctomycetota bacterium | reverse complement strand
GTTTTTGGCATAGGGGGTCGCGCACCCGATCCGCTTGAACGCGCAGTATTTTTCCCGTTCGCTGACGATCATCTGATACGCGCCGTTCTCAGTTTCGTCGCCGTCGCCCAGATCGTTTTCGGCCGGCGCCGAGGCGCAGAAGTAGACGACCGGTTTCGAGTCGTCCTTGCCCGGCTGGAACGCCGGTCCGTTGCCGCAGGTGACCGTCTCGATCCCCGCGTCGAGTTTCAGCATCTGATCGAAGTCATACGAACCGTAGACGACTGTTCCGTCGGGAAAGCTGTAGCGCGGCTCTTCCCGCTGAGTTGAGGTTCCGGGGTTAATGCAGAGCGGATCGGTCGGCGAGAGGAAGAATCCCCCCGGCTTGCCGTTGGCGTCCGGGATCCCGCCGAGCCAGAAGACGAGCGCCGAGGCGGGACCGCAGGTCGAGACATCCCAGCCGAAGACATCGTTTTCGACCGCCAGCGAGACGAAGTTATCGGCGTAGTCGCACCGCGGCCACCGCTTGCGCACGTGGCGCGTGACGGCATTTAAATCGGTGAAATCGGGCGGGTATTCGCCGATGTCGTTCTTGTATTTTTCGATCGCCATCGAGAGCTGTTCGAGCGCGAGCGTAACCGTCGCCTCTTTCGATCTGCGGATGGCGATCCGCGTGCCGACGGTCGTCAGGCCGGCGAGAATGGCGATGATGACGATCACGATCATCAGTTCGACCAGCGTAAAGGCGGGGCGTTTTTTTCCGGTATTCATTGTGTAAATCTCGTTCGGTTTGCGGTTTTATTCCAGATTGTGGTTGGTGATGTTGTCGCGGGAGTATGTGTTTCCCTGACCGTCCCCCTCCCAGTCGCCGAGACCGATTTTGAACTCCACGGCGTCTTCAAAGGGGGAGTTGAAGTAAGTGCTGATTCCCAGCCCGTATTTCCGGTCCGGCCCGGCCGAGTAGATGAGCGGGGTCAGAAGCCAGCCGTTCAGCGATCCCATCGGATCGAACGGATCCGCCGAGATGTCGAGCAGACCGGGGTAGTAATCTTCAAAATAGGTCAGAAAATCATAGTCCGAAACGGGGTATGAACCGGCCGTCTCGGAATAGAAGGCGTCGTCGGCGTAGTCGGCACCGTTTGAATCGCTCAGCTCGAGGCCGGCAAGGTCATAACGCCTTAACTGCCGGTAGCGTTTCACCCGAATCCCTTCGGTCAGCGTCGGCTGGCGGTTGCTCTCGGGAACGGCGGGAGCCCAGCGGATAAAGCGGATCGGGTTTCCCCAGCCGTCGATGAATTCGGGAATCCCGTTGCTGTTCGTATCGGCTGTCTCGCGGTCGAGGAACGTCCCGCGCGTCTCGGGAGATGTGTTCATCACGACCAGGTAGAGGAGGTCGGCGCTGATGTCGCCGTCCGGAGCGTTTGCCGCGGTCTGTTCCAGCTGTTCGTAGTGCTTCCGGTATGCCAGGTGGACCGGCGAGTTGTTCATCAGCGGCTCGTAGCTGACCTCTTCGAGCGAGTCGGGGAAATCGCACAGGAGGAGTTCGCGCAGCATGATGGTACGGAGAATGTACGGCGCGAACTGGTTGTCAATCGTCTGCTCGCCGTCCACTGTGTAAAAGGAGCGTTCGTTCCATTCCAGCCATGGCGGGCGGCGAAGCCTCACGAGGACCCAGTGATAGACCGTGAGCCTCCGCTCGGACGGCGCCATGGCCCGAAACGCTTCGCCGCCGCGGGCACTTCGGCTGAGGAGATCCTCGGTCTCGCCGATGAAATAGCTGACGTCCGGTTTGCGGTACTGGTACTTCTCGTAGGCCGAGGTGAGCGCGGCGTCGATTTTGCGGATCGTGGCGATCGTCCGTTCACGGCGGGTACTCTGCATGGCGCTCCGCTGCACGGTCATCGTCATCGCGGCGAGGATCGCGATGATGATGATCACCAGCAGCAGCTCGGTCAGGGTAAAACCCCGGCGGACGATCCGTCCCGCTTGTGCCGTGAAGGTTTTTCTCATACGATCATTCGCCGCTTTCCAAATGTTTTCCCTCAAATTCCTCTTCCGCCATCGTCGCTCCGGCGCAGAAGTTGGTCACGTTGTCCAGCTCGGCCTTTAGTGTCGTCGGGTCGTCCGGGTTCGGAACGTAATAGCCGTCTTCCCCCGGCAGGATCAGCTGGTAGCTGTCGGGGGCATACCACAGATCGCTGGAATGTTCCGCGCAGTGGCGGTAGGGATGAAGCCCGAACGCCGGATTGGGTCCCGTGCTGAGGTTGTTGAAATAAGCGACGGCAAGGTCAACGTTAAAGTCGGCCTCGGCCGCCGCGTAGGGCTCCCACTCCTCAGCGAGCTTAACCTCATTATAGAAGGATTCCCCGTTTTCATAGGAAATAGGCTCGAAACTCCCGGCATCGTCCCACAGACCGCCGGAATGAAGCCAGCGGCGAACTCCGTCCTTGGCGACCTTGTTCGCCCGGAAGTAGACGACCGGGTACCCCTTGGCGCTGCAAAGCGCCCGGGCGGCGATGTTGTAATTCACCCCGTTATGTGCGGTGCCGATCTCCGAAATACTTGAAAAGCCGGGATTCAAGTCGATGAATTCCGATTCTCCCTTCTGAAAAGCCGGGGTTCCGGCATCGTCGACCGCATCGGGATTGACCCAGTTCTCGCCGCAGAGCCAGTAGGTCAGCAGCTGGCCGCTGTCGGCCGCCGTTTCGAGGAATGCCATCAGGCCATTGAGTTTTTGAATATTGGCCGGTTTGGTCCAGTCTGGGTTCCGTTTGAGCAGATGTCTCCTGACCGAAGCCATGTCCGTCCCGTCGGGCGGGTATTCCCCGTACTTGTTCTTGTAGAGTTCGAGCGCCTTGGCGATGTTGTCGATCGTCGCCTTGT
>ONWH01000114.1 GCA_900321495.1 uncultured Planctomycetota bacterium | reverse complement strand
GGCGGCTCGTCGACCGGCTTGGGTGAGAATTCCGACATCATTCTGCGTCCCAAATAGCGACAGTTGTTGTTTTTGCCTCTTTCCGGTATACTGGAGCGGTCTGAGAGCCTTCGGAAATATGACGGGAAAAGAGAACGAATGCAGGCGATTGAGTCGCCTTGTCGGGAGCGATAAATGAAACCTCGTGTCGGTTGGATCGGTACCGGTGTGATGGGGCGGAGTATGGCGGGGAACCTGCTTCATGCCGGATATCCGGTTACTCTCTTTACCCGTACACGCGAAAAAGCAGTCCCTCTTCTGGACGTGGGGGGAGAATGGAAAGATTCGCCGGCGGAGGTTGCCGCGGCATCGGATATTGTCTTTCTGACGGTCGGATATCCCGCCGATGTGAGAGAAGTGGTTTTCGGGCCGAACGGTGTTCTTGCAGGGTTCGCCGGAGGCCGACAGCGCACTGAAAGTCCCGTGTTGGTCGATATGACGACAAGCTCACCTGCGTTGGCGGCGGAAATCTATGACGAGGCGCGGTCGCGGGGGATCTGTTCGCTCGATGCGCCCGTTTCGGGAGGCGATGTCGGTGCAAAGAATGGAACCCTCTCGATTATGGCTGGCGGGGACGAGTCTGTTTTCCGGCGGATTGTCCCCCTTTTTGATGTGCTCGGCTCGAAAGCCGTCTATCAGGGGAAGGCGGGTATGGGGCAGCACACCAAAATGGTGAACCAGATTCTGATTGCCGGGAATATGGCGGGAATGTGCGAGGCGCTCCTTTACGCGCGCCGTGCGGGCCTTGATATGGACCGTGTGATGAATTCCGTTGCCGCTGGGGCTGCGGGGAGCTGGTCCCTTTCGAATCTGGCACCCCGAATCCTGCGCGGCGATTTCGCACCCGGTTTTTTTGTGGAACATTTCATTAAAGACATGAAAATCGCGCTCGATGAAGCCGAGCGGATGAATCTGCGTCTGCCGACGCTCGATTTGGTTCACCGCCTTTACGAACGGCTTGCCGCGCTTGGAGGCGGCCGGCTCGGGACACAGGCGCTGATTCGGGCATTGGACGGACTTACGGAAGATGACCCGATCTGACGTCTCTGTGTAATGTATTCGGAATCATTTGCTGCACATGAGCAGATTTTTTAACTCTAACCGGCCGATCCGCTCCGTATGCGGGGCTGAAGGGAAACAAGATGGAAAACGACGATTCTCGCGCGGACATTGAACTTGACCTGAAGCGCGCTTTCAAAGATGAATCGGAAGCGCGGGAGAAATTGGTCCGGCGGATCAACATCGCCGAAAAGGCACACGAGGCGGGTGAGCCGGTTGATTATGTCTCGCTGGCTCAGGATTATTTCACTCTGGCGCTCGAAGCACAGGAAGAGGATGATTATGTAACCGCGGGGAAATGGCTCGAAAAGGCGATCAAATTGTTGGAGTCGGTGCCGTTTCCGACCGACGACATGGTGCTGATCCTCGCGCAGGCGCATCTTTCCTACGGTGTGGTGCTCAACGATCAGGGGATCTGGTCCGACGCACTGGCTGAATATGGCGCCGCTGAATCGCTTCTGGGGAAACTTTCCGAAATCGGGAATCTCGACGCGCGGCTCGATCTGGCGGGGATTCGGCTGAATATTGCCACGATCCGGTTTGAACAGGGGGATTATCCCGACGCGATCGCCGCATTCGAACAGGTGAAAAGCGAGTTCGCTTCCCTTTTCGGCACATCGAAAGAGGATGAAGCGTATTACTATCTTGCAAAGACGTATATGCAGGAGGCGTCGATTTACCGCGAAATGGGGGAAGACGAAAAGAGTATTCAGCGGCTCGAAGAAGTGATCGCACTCTACCGGAAGATGATCGAACGGGGTGATGCGGAACAGAGTGTCGATCTGGCTGAAGCGCTTGCGGTCTATGCGCAGACATTAGAGTGTTCCGGTCAGCGGTCGGCTGAAGAGATACTTCCCTACATCGAAGAATCAGTGATCCGGCTGCGCGAAGGGGTCGGCGCCGGACGCGCCGATGTCTGTCCGGAACTTCTGAATGCTTCTGTAATGCAAGGGCGGCTGCTGAATTACATGGACCGATGGAGTGAGGCGGAAGAGTCCTTAACCGAAACCGCTGAAATCTTCGACGCGATCCGTGAAACTGATGATCCGGAAGCACTCCTTTCGCTGATCACCCTCTATGATGAACGGGGGAAATCCCGATATGCTCAGGGGAAATACGATGAAGCGCTCGCCGATTTCGATATGGCGTCGGAGACCGCCGCGCGTCTCCCGGCAGACTTTTATGACGCGCATGACGAAAATCATGACCATGAGCATCACGATGAGTGTGACTGCGGATGCGGGCATCTGCATGTACTGCGGGCTGAAGGGCTTTTGAAGCTTTTTTCAGTCTGCGTGAATCGGTCGAAGACACTCAACATTTTGGGACGTGTTGAGGAGGCGAAAAAGGAGTGCTCCGAGGCGGGCGCGATTCTTCCCCAGGTGAAAGAGTATCTCGAAGATGACTATCAGGGATACCGCGATATCTATGAGGCGCTGGTCAAGTCGCTTGGTCCCGAGCCGGGGCGGGACCGGTAGTGCCGACGGGCAGTTTTCGGCTCCTGGGCGCGGGGGCTTCCCCGCCGCAGTCGCTCACGCTGATGCGACCGCCGAAGGCTGGGAGCCAATCATTGCCAACCCGGGCTCCGGGTCCGGTAGTGCCGGCGGGCGATTTAAGTCCGTCTTCGCATCGGGCCGCCAGCCGAAGGGATTGAAAGAGGAAGTGGAAAATGAATCTCTTTAATCGGGATGAAATTCACCCGAAACCGCTTGCCGAACGGGTAAATAAGCTGGATGTTCTGAAGCTTTCCGAGAAGGTGAAACGGGGGCCGGTCGAGCTTTCGGGCGATGCACGGGAGTCGGTTCGCTCTGCGGCCGGCGCGATCCGCCGTGCGCGGGAACTCGGTGCGGCACGGATCCTGACCTACGGTGCGCATTCAATCAAAAATGGGCTCGGACCAACGATGGCGGCGCTCGCCGAGGAGGGGTGGATTACCCATTTCGCGACCAACGGCGCGGGGATCATTCACGACTGGGAGTTTGCGCTTCAGGCCGCCTCCGGAGAAGATGTCCACCGGTATGTTCTGGAAGGACAGTTCGGAATATGGGAAGAGACAGGCCGGTACATGAATTTGTCGTTCCTTGTCGGCGCGCTCGAAGGTCTTGGGTATGCCGAGTCGATCGCTTCGACGATCGATCGCGGAAAAATCGAGGTTCCCTCACTTGATATGCTCCGGGATCTGGCGATGACGATGGCCTCGGACCGAACGCCGCAGGCGTTCCAGCGTGCCGCCGCCGCGCTCGATTTAATGACGATGATCGTACGGGGAAATCTGCCGGAAGGGGGGATCGTCTACGAGATTCCGCATCCGTATAAAGAGTATTCGCTCATCTGGCGTCTGCGCCATGCCGGCGTTACACAGACATGCCATCCGATGATCGGACATGATATCATCTATACGCATCCGGTCAATTCTCCTGCGTCGATCGGCCGGTGTGCGGAACGGGACTTTTTGGCGTTCGTCGCTTCGGTCGCGAACCTGAAGGGGGGAATCTACCTTTCGGTCGGTTCGGCGGTGATGTCACCGATGATTTTTGAAAAAGCCCTTTCGATGGCGCGGAATGTCGCCATTCAGCGCGGGCGGACGATTGACGATTTTGATATTCATGTCCTCGACCTGGCGCCTTCCCGCTGGGACTGGAATTGCGCGGGGGAACCGCCGGTTGATAATCCCGCGTATTATCTGCGGTTCTGCAAGACGTTCAGCCGGATGGGCGGACGTATGACCTATACTTCGGCGGATAACGCCAGCTGGATTCCCGCCCTTCTGGAAGAACTTCGTAAAAACAGTTAGATTTTTTGCATAACAAAGGAATAGCCCCGATGAAAAAATTGTTTTTTCTTTTAGCGACATGTTTCCTTTCCGTGTCGGCGCTATATGCTGAAATCATTACCGCAGATGTGGTGATCTTCGGCGGATCGTCGGCGGCGGTATCGGCCGCGGTTCAGGTTAAGCGGATGGGAAAAACCGCGGTGATCGTGATGCCGGAACGGCATATCGGCGGGATGACGGTTTCCGGACTTGGTCAGACCGATTCCGGCGATAAGCGGGTGATTGGCGGGCTCGCGCGGGAATTCTATCATCGTGTCTGGCTCTACTATCAGGACGAGAAGGCGTGGGTTTGGGAACCGAAACCGAAAACGTTTCCCGGAATGGATAACCAGACTCAGACCATGTGGGTGTTTGAACCTTCCGCCGCGGAAAAGGTGATGGAAGGTTTTATCGCCGAATACGATATTCCCGTTTACCGCGGCGAGCGGCTTGATCGGGAAAACGGGGTTGTGAAAGAGGGGAATTGCCTTAAGTCGATCACAACCTGGTCGGGACTCACCTTTGCCGGCAAGATTTTTTTGGACGCGACCTATGAAGGGGATTTGCTCGATGCTGCTGGTATTTCCTTCACCGTCGGGCGGGAAAACAATGCCCAGTACGGCGAAACGCTGAACGGAATTCAGACGGACAACGCCGTTTATCATCAGTTTGCCGGCCCCGTTGATCCGTACATGGAGCCGGGAAATCCTGAGAGCGGATTTCTTCCCGGATTGAACCGGGATGCGGGCGGACAGGACGGCGATGCCGACCGAAAGGTGCAGGCGTACTGCTATCGGCTCTGTATGACGCGGGTGCCGGAAAACCGTATTCCGTTTGAAAAACCGGAAGATTACGAAGAAGAAGATTACGAGCTCCTTTTCCGTGACATTGAAGCGGGGCAGACCAAATTTTTCCATCCGAGCCGGGTTCCGAACAGAAAAACCGACACGAACAACAACGGCGCAGTTTCAAGTGATTATATCGGCATGAACTACGATTATCCCGAAACGTGCTATGAACGGCGCGATGAAATCCTCATCAACCATATCCGGTGGCAGAAAGGTTTCCTCTGGACGATGGCGAACCATCCAAGGGTTCCGGAAGAATTGCGGCGCGAGTTTTCGCAGTGGGGACTCGCCAAAGATGAGTTTACCGATACCGATAATTGGCCTGAACAGCTCTATGTGCGGGAGGGGCGGCGGATGGTTTCCGGTTTTGTGGAAACGGAGAATCATCTGCGGTCGATCCTGCCGGTTCCCGATCCGGTGGGGATGGGATCTTATAATATGGACTCACATAATGTGCAGCGGTACGTCGCTACGGACGAGGATGGGCGTGCCGTTGTTCGGAATGAAGGGGATGTGCAGGTATCGCCCGGCGGGGCGTACCCGGTCAGCTATCGGGCATTGGTGCCGAAGAAAGAGGAATGCTCGAATCTTCTGGTGCCGGTTTGCGTCAGCTGCACGCATATCGCTTACGGCTCGATTCGGATGGAGCCGGTCTTCATGATCCTGGGACAGTCGGCAGCGACGGCGGCGGTCCTTTCGTTGGAGGCCGGTATTTCACCCGCCGATCTTCCCTATGATCAGCTCGAAGAGCGGCTTCGTCTGGACGGACAGGTTCTGGAAAGGCCGTAGGATTATTTTCCCGCCGACGGGCAGTCGGCCGCCAGAGGACAGTCGGCACAGAGGGGGGTTCGGGCACGGCAGATCTGCCGGCCGTGCATAATGAGGCGGTGACTGAAATCGATCCATTCCTTTCTCGGAACGAATGCGGTAAGGTCGCGTTCAACTTTTTCCGGATCCGCTGATTCCGAGAAGCCGAGCTTGCGGCTGATCCTTCCGACATGAGTATCGACCACGATCCCTTCGATGATACCGAACGCATTTCCCAGGACGACATTGGCGGTCTTCCGGCCGACTCCCGGCAGGGCGACAAGTTCGTCAATGGTGTGCGGGACTTCGCTCTTATAGTCTTCCTTTAAACGCTGACAGAGGGCGTAGATGTTTTTTGCCTTGTTGTGGTAGAAACCGGTTGAACGGATCGCGTTTTCGATTTCGGGAATCCCCGCGCGCAGGAAATCGCCGGGGGTTTTAAATCGTTTGAAGAGACCTGGGGTCACTTCGTTGACCCGTTTATCTGTGCATTGGGCCGAAAGGATTGTTGCGATCAGGAGTTGGAACGGTGACTCGTGCCGGAGTGAGCAGGCCGCGACCGGATAGGCGGCGTTTAACTTCCTGAGAATACGTTTGCGCCGTTTTTGTTCGTCCAATGGAACGGGAGATGTATGAAAACGGGTCATGGAATCCTCCGGGGTGGGACTTGAACCCCCTACCTCAAGGTTATGAACGGTATCCGGTGAACCGGTGATACACCACAGAACAAGTCTCGCCCCTTTTTTTGTGGTCTCAAACCTGCCAGCCCGAAGCAAGCCACAGCCGACCATAACGGACCAAAACGACCGGGTCTTAAGCTCAACTTGAGATCCACCCGGCGGTGGATATTTTGCACGAATCGACAAAAAGCTCCAATATCAGTTTTTCC
>ONWH01000140.1 GCA_900321495.1 uncultured Planctomycetota bacterium | reverse complement strand
CGATTTCGCCGCCGATCCCCGCGCGCTGCGCCGGTTCGGCCGCGAAGCGCGGTCCGCCGCCCGGCTCGATTCGCCGGCGATCGTCCGGATCTACGAAGTCGGGCAGTTCGGCGGGAACCGTCCGCTCCTTGCGCGTCTCCTCTTCCGGAAACCGTCCCGAAACCGCCTGCCGCTCCCCTATATCGCCGAAGAGTATGTGCCCGGCATGAACCTGGCGGAATACCTGCGCCGCCGAAAGGTCCTTTCGGTGCGGCAGACCCTGACCGTCCTGGACGCGGTCGCCCGGGCGCTCGACGCGGCGCACCGCGCGGGGGTCGTCCATCGGGACATCAAGCCGGAAAATATCCTTGTGGGCGAGGACGGCCGGATCAAGGTCGCCGATTTCGGACTCGCCTTCTTCGACGGGGAGAACCGCGCCGCCGACCTCTCCCTGACCCGTGCGGGGGTCGTTCTCGGCACCCCGCTCTACATGAGTCCCGAACAGGGTGAGGGGAAACCGATCGACGGGCGGAGCGATCTCTATTCCCTGGGCGCGGCCGCGTTCCGCTTTCTGACGGGGCACGCCCCCTACGAGGGGGGGACGCCGATGTCGGTCCTCCTGCGCCATATCGGCGCCGAAGTGCCGGATCCGCGCGCCTGCCGGCCCGAAACGCCCGCGCCGCTCGCCGAACTTGTCATGCGCCTGATGGCCAAGAAGCCGGAAGACCGGTTCGCGTCCGCATCGGATCTTCTGGACGCGCTGGCGCGGATCGAAGCCTCCCTCTTCGGGAAACGGCCCGGCGGCGGCGCGCCGGACGGGTCCCTCTTTATCGAACCGGACGACCGGCCCGGATTTGCCCGCGAACTCGGCGCGCTTGACGCGACATGCCGGTTCGAGAACTCGCTCCTGGAAATGAGGTATCTGGAAGAGGACCGCCGGGACCCGAAAAGACGGCTGCGCCGCGGCGCTTTGTTTCTTCTGGCGCTCGCCGCGGCGGTCCTGCTCGGCGGGCTGTCGGCGCTGCGCCGCGCCGCGGCCCCCGAAGGCGCGCCGCCGGAAATCAAACGGCTCGATTCGGTCGAGGAGCAGTGGGTCTTCGCCCTGCAGACCGATACCGCCCAGGCGTGGGAGAGCCTGCTGCGCTTCTTTCCCGACGACCCGTACTGGACGGTGAAAGCCGAAAAGCGCCTCGCTTCGGCGCTTGTGTACGAAGGGCGGACAAAAGAGGCTTCCGAAATCTTCGACCGGTTCGCGCGGGGGGATGCCGAGGGGATTTCGGGGATCCCGTTCGGCATGGCGGGCCAGGCGTGGATCTGCGCCGCCGAAGGGGACGCCGCCCGCGCCGCCTCGCTCCTTTCGGAACTCCGGAAAGAGGGGAAGTCACTCGATCCGCTGACCGAAGCGCTCATCTCGAAAGCGACCGCGATCGTCCGGAATCAGCAGTAACCCGCCGTCCGCCGCGCGGAACCTTGAACCGGCGCTTCCTCCCGGTTAGAATGGGATGAAGAAGGTCTTTGTTGTTTCCGTTCCGCCCGAAAAGATTGTGAGGTCAACCCATGCGTATCCGCGGACTGATTCTTTCGCTTCTGTTTGCCCTTTCGGCCCTTGCCGCCGCCCCTTTCGCGGGGATCGACTACGACCAGTGGATGTATATCGGGAACTACCGCAGCGCGCCGACCGCCGAAATGAACGAGCATCACATCGGCGTTTCGGAAGGGATCTACGTGACCGGGTACCGGACCGCGTGGGGGATCGTCGAACCGAATCCGCGCCTGGCGGCCGAGGTCTCGTCGCCGAACTTCTTCGCCGTCTCGCCCGATAAGAAGGTCCTCTACACGTGCACGACCGGCAACGAGGTGATCGCCTACGCGGTCGACGCCGGGACGGGGGACCTGACCCTGATCAACAGCGTCCGGGGGAACGAGGGGTCGCGCGGCTACTGCCATGTGGCCGTCTCGCCCGACGGAAGACTCCTGGCGGCGGCCGACTATCCCGCCGGGCTTTTCGATTTCTTCAGGCTGAATCCCGACGGTTCGGTCGGCGCGCAGATCGCCCGGTTCGACAGGTTCGGCAGCGGCCCCGATAAGATCCGGCAGGAGCATCCCTACGGCCATTCGTCCTACTTCATCGACGACGGGACCGGCCCGCTGCGCGCCCTCCTGGTCGATCTGGGGAGCGACCGCGTCTCGATCGTCTCGTTCGACCGCGAGACTCTCGCCATGACCCAGGATCCCGACTATCCCGAAATGAAGGTCCCCGCCGGGCACGGGTGCCGCCATCTCGCCTGGCGCCGTCTGGCCGACGGGGCGTACGACTTCTTCGTGAACAATGAACTCGGGTCGAGCGTGACCTGGTTCCGCGTCCGGTTCGGGGACGGGAAGGGAACGAAGACGGCCGGCGAGACGATCGGCACCTGGTCGACCCTCCCCGCCGAATTCGACGGGAAAGTCCACTGGAACCAGGCCGAGGTCGACGCTTCGGACGGCCTTTCGCTGATGAACTCGACCGCCGAGGCGGTCTATCGCGCCGGCGAGAACGGCAGCCCCGCGACCCTCTACGTCTCGAACCGCGGGCACGACTCGATCGCCGTCTTCCAGATTCTCGACGGCGCCGAACCGAAGGAGCTCAAGGCGGTTCAGTTCATGTCCACGTTCGGACGCTCGCCCCGCTATTTCGCGATCGACAAGACCGGAAAGCATATGATCGTCTGCAACAAGCGGTCCGGGTCGATCCGGCTCTTCTCGATCGAAGAGGACGGGCGGCTCAAACCGTCGATTCTCCCCCCCGTCTGGTCGCCGTGGCCCCTGGCGCTGGAATTCATCGATAAGGAGAAGTGACCGGAACAACCCTTATAACCGGAATATTCTTGTTATTTTAACAAAACCGCTGATTTTATTTAAACGGAACAACCGGTACAGCCGATACAGATGATGAGGGCTCTCTCTTTTCGGAGAGAGCCCGCCCCCGGAACGCGGCAAAGGAATGCCTCTTTCCGGCGCGGCTCCGAACAGAAAATTCAGCCCGTTTCAGCAGCGTCATTACGACAGGGAAGGTTGATAGTGATGAAATCGAGTTATTCCGCTTACAGTCAGACAGTATCCCGCGCGTTCGGCCGCCGGCTCCTTTGGATCGGCGCGGGTCTGGCCGCCGTCTGTTTCCTGGGCAGTTCGCTCACGCTCCTGGAGGCCAAGGAGCCGGGACGGGTCGTCCCCCTCTCGCCGGCCGCCCAGAGCGTGCTGAAACAGGCGGATGTCGGGTTCGCCGTCGCGCAGGAGGACGGGCAGACGGTCCGCTCGCAGGGAGGGGGGTCCCTGATCGACAGTCTCCAGTTCATGTTCAAGAAGGACGGAAAAGAGGAGCAGAAGAGCGCCTCTTCGGAAGCGGATCTGAAGATCATCAAGCGCCGCCCGCTCGCCGAACGGCTCGAATCCGAAAAGCCGGACGGAGAGGGTGACGAAACGCTCGAGGCGATGACCGCCGACGAGCTGAAAGAGAAGGGAGACGCCGCGTTCGGGGCGGACAGCTACGAGGAAGCCGAGAGCTGCTACCGGGAGCTGATCGGCCGGAGCCAGGCCGCCGACGGGATCGACAATTCCCTCGTTACCGCGTATCACAACATGGGGGTCATCTGCCGCGAACGGAAAGATTACGGCGAAGCGCAGAAATACCTCGTCCTGGCGATCAAGAGCGACCCGGACAAGAGCGCGATGATCACCTTCGACTACGCCCGCCTCCTCTACGAGACCGAGAAATACGAACGGGCCGAAAAGCTCTTCTCCTACCTTGAAGAGAAGAAGCCGGAAGTGACCCAGGCGCGCTACTACAAGGGACTCTGCATTCTGAACACCGACCCGGCCGACGGCGAGATCCTCGCCTGCCTGGAAGGGGAAATCGGCCGCGAAAAGGCGTGTGAAATGATCGCCGAAAAGTGCGAGGCCGCCGGCGAGACGCAGCGGGCCGAAGAGATGAAGGGAATCCTCGAATCGATCCGCGCCGCGGCGGATTCGCACGCCCCGGCCGAAGAGGCCGCCGGCCTGCTCGCCTCGGCGGATCTGGACGGGGAGAAAGGCGAAGATTCCAAAGACTCCGCCGAAAAGAGCCTTTTCGACGACTCGAACACCGTCTTTCTGGGAAGCGGCGCGGCGTCCGGCGAATCGGGGGAATCGTTCAGCCTGACCTCGCTGACCGAGGAAGAGGGGAAGGCGTCCGAAGCGGACGGTGAAATGCAGATCGCCGGCCTGCGTCAGGATCAGACGACCCGGATGAGTTCCCCGATGATCAACATTGAAACGCTCGGCCCGAAACAGACGATGGTCGGCCAGGAATCGGAATACAAAATCGCCGTCGAAAACCGCGGAACGCAGAAGGCGGGGAACCTGATCATCCGGACCGACATTCCCGAAGACGTCGACATCACCAACGTCAATACGTCGGCCGGCTCCTCGCATATCAGCGCCGACGACCAGGGACAGCTGATCTGCCTCTGGAACCTGGGGGACTTCGATACGGAACGGAAAGAGATGCTCACGTTCAAGTTCACCCCCCGCGTCCGGAACAACATCAACTTCGTCACCATCTACGACTACGACAGGACGGAGCTCAACTCGGGGATCGAAGTGACCCAGCCGGTTCTCGACATCGCGATCGAAGGGAGCGACTCCATTCAGTGGGGGAACGAGGAACGGTACCGCGTGAAGATTTCGAACAGCGGGGACGGCGCGGCGCGGAACGTCCGCCTGACCGTGGCGACCGGCGACAACGACAACGCCACGCGGATCCTGCCGACGCTCGAACCGGGCGAAGTGAAACAGCTCGAAGTGAACATGAAGACCGTGCTCGACGGAGTTCTCGCCATTCACGCGCAGGCGGAGGCCGATTACGGGTTCACCGCTTCGGCTGAAAAGGAAGTCGATATCCTCCGCGGCCAGCTCGACCTCTTCGTCGAGGTGCCCGAGGTGCAGTTCGTCAACGAAAACGCCGACTACGTGGTCCACATCTGCAATACGGGCCGCGCGCCGCTGCGCGACGTCGAAGTGGTCGCCGCCGTTCCGACCTCGATCGAGGTCACGTCGACCACGGGCAATCCGACCCGGAACAAGGCGACCGGCCAGCTGGTCTGGACGATCGGCACGATCCGGCCCGAGGAGGAAGTCGTCTATCAGGTGGGCGCCAAGATGCTCCGGCCCGGCGGAAGCCGGATCGACGTGACCGCCGCGGACCGGACGGGCGTTTCGAGCTGCGGGAACGCCGAGATTCAGGTTGAGGCGATTGCCGCGCTCGAAATGAAGATCAACAAGCCGACCGGCGCGATCGCGACCGGAAAAGAGGTGGTCTACGAGGTGGTGATCAGCAACGGCGGCACCAAGGCCGCCGAAAAGGTCGACGCCGGCTTCTTCCTGCCGGACGAAATTGTTCCCACCGCGGTCGAAGGGGGCGGGAAGGTCATCGCCGAGGAGCGGAAAGTCCTCTTCAACAAGATCAACTTCCTGGGGCCCGGCCAGAGCGTGACCTATAAAGTCCACGCCGTGGCGCAGGAGCGGGGGAACCACAAGGTGCAGGCGGTCCTCGAATCGAAGAGCGACAATGTCCAGCTGGTCAGCGAAGAGATGAACTTCTTCTATGACAAGAAACCGGCCCTGGCGCAGCGCAGCGCCGGTTCCGAACAGGAAAAGAGCCTGGCTTCCGCCGAAAAGGGGAACGCCGCGGAGATGCCGGTCCGCCTCGCGTCCCGCGCGGCCGAAGAGACTCAGCCGCAGCCCGAACCGGCCCCGGAGATTCCGAGCGACCCGCTCGACGGGGAACCGCTGATGCCGATCCTCTGATCCGGCCCTTCCTCCCCGTGCCGGACAGCACGCCTCCGGCGGTCCCTTCCGCTCCGATGAGCGCGGAAGGGACCGCCTCTTTTTGATGCCCCGCTTCAGGGGCTTTTCCCCCTTTCGCGCGCGGCGCGGACCCTTGACAGATTTCACCGCCGTTCTAAAATGGACGTGATTGCCGCCGCCTTCAGGCGGTAACCCTTTCTCTTAGGGGGCTATAGCTCAGCTGGGAGAGCATCGCGTTTGCAACGCGGGGGTCGTCGGTTCAAGTCCGTCTAGCTCCACTTTTAACCGTCCGTTCGCCGGTTCCCCGAGCGGGTCAGCGGTTGTCGATCGGAACCGAACCAGCATTGCGGTCTGCCGCGAACCCGTGCCGGACAGGCAACCGGTGTTTTCGCGTCTCCCACGAAAATGGGCGGCAGCCGCCGAAAGGATTTTTCTCTATGTCCGAAGCCGCAGTTGTTCAGGCTGAACCCCTTTCCGTGAAGTCTCTTATCGATGCCGGTCTCCATTTCGGTCACCGCGCCAGCCATTGGAATCCGAAGATGCGTCCGTATGTCTACGGCCGCTGCAAGCTGATTCACATCATCGATGTCCGTGAGACGGTCCGCGGTCTTCTCCGCGCCAAAAAGTATCTCCGCCAGGTCGCCGCCAGCGGCGGGCTCGTTCTCTTCGTCGGAACCAAGCGCCAGGCGTCCGAAACGGTCCAGCAGCAGGCCGAACGCTGCGGAATGCCCTATGTCTCCGAACGGTGGCTCGGCGGCACGCTGACCAACTTCTCGACGATCCGCAGCCGTCTTTCCCGCCTGGAAGAGCTCGAAGACATCGTCAACGGCGACAAACTCGCCACCTACTCGAAGAAGATGCAGTCTTCGCTCCAGCGCGAATACAAAAAGATGTACCGCAACCTCAACGGCATCCGCACGATGGATTCCTATCCGAACGCGATGGTCGTGATCGACCCGCGCAAAGAAAAGAACGCGGTCCGCGAAGCGCGCAAGTACAATGTTGTGTCAATCGCTCTGATTGATACCGATTCCGATCCCGACGAAGTCGATCTGCCGATCCCGGGGAACGACGATTCGATCCGTTCGATCGAACTGGTCCTCACCCACCTGGCCGACGCGGTCATCGAAGGGAACAAAGAGAAGGAAGCCAAGAAGTTCGAAGGCGCCGAAGGTCCGGTTGAAGCCGCCGAGTGACGCTTCGTTTCATTTCGTTCAGACAGAGCATTCAGACACCAGCATACCAAGGAGATTAGATATCATGGCTGAAATTACCGCCGCAATGGTTAAAGAGTTCCGCAACAAGACCGGCCTTCCGATGATGGAATGCAAGAAAGCGCTCGTGGAAGCCGACGGCGACCAGGAGAAGGCTATCGAGATTATCCGCAAAGCCGGTAAGAAAACGATGGAAAAGCGCGCCGACCGTGAAACCGAAGCCGGCCGCATCGCAATCTATAAGGGCGCCAACGGCGTCACCACGATGGTCGAAGTCCTCTGCGAAAGCGCTCCGGTCACGAAGAACGCCGAGTTCATCGAACTGATCGAAGGGATCGCCAAGCAGCTGGCCGAAGGGCCGGGCGCCGCGACGGTCGAAGAGCTGATGGCTCAGAACTTCCCCGGCAAAGACGCCCCGATTCAGGTCGTGTTCGATGACCTGGTCAACAAAATCCGCGAAGTCTTCCGCTTCACCCGCCTTCTGCGCGTCGAGGGGAACGTCGGCACCTACGTTCATCACGACAACGCGATCGGCGTCGTTCTCGAAGTCGAAGGCGACAATGCCGAGCTGGCGAACAACATCTGCATGCACATCGCCTCGATGAATCCGAAAGCGCTCAGCAAGGCCGACCTCTCGCCCGAACTGATCGCCAAAGAGCGCGAAATCGCGACGGAACAGACGAAGGCCTCGAATGCCGGCAAGCCCGAAAACATCATCGCGAAGATCGTCGAAGGGCGCGTCAACGCCACGCTCGCCGAAATCTGCCTTGAAGACCAGCCGTTCGTTCTCGATACGGCCAAGAAGGTCGGCCAGGCGGCGAAAGACGGCGGTCTGACCCTCAAGAAGATGCACCTGTGGCACCTCGGCAAGTAGTCCGCCTGAACGTGCCCTGACACTTCAAGAAAAAGCGCGGCGGGTCCGAAAGGTCCGCCGCGCTTTCTATTCGGTCCCTTCCGCCCGGTTCCTTTCAGGCGTCTTTGCTATACACCGCTTTCCGGCGCGCCGCGATGAAACGCGTCTTGACGCGGCGCGCTTTTTTGATAGGATTAGGTCAGAAGGCCGCCCGCCGGGCGCGCCGATTCGGATTGGCCCTTTTGTGAAAAGTCGGTGTTTTATGGAAGAGATGAATAACGCCGGAACGTCCCGGCGCCGTATCGTTCTGAAGATTTCCGGTGAAGGGTTCTGCCCGGCGCATGAACGGGGGATCGTGATGGATTCGGTCAACCGCCTGGCATCGCAGATCGCCGAGGTGGCCGCCAGCGGCATCGAAATGGCGAT
>ONWH01000081.1 GCA_900321495.1 uncultured Planctomycetota bacterium | reverse complement strand
TCCGGAAAAGTTCAAAAAGAAGAACTGATTTTCCGCATCGGCGGATTCCCGTAATCACTTTGACCTCTCCGTTCCACATCGAACGGACAAGTTTGTTCAGATAGAAATCCCGCTTGATCATGTCTTCACCTTGTTTTTGTGACGTTTTTGACGCAACTTTTAGGTGTATTCTAATCAGAAAATCAAAAAAAGCAAGCTTTACCTAAAAGTAGCGACGTTTTTGACGCAACTCTTAGGTGAATCGGAGGTGCTTTTCCGTAGGAGTAATTCTGCCGGGGGCGGAGCCGGCGGGAAGATTTCAGTTTTCTCCGGAATACCTGTCGAAGAAGTTCATCCCGGTTTCGAGCCGGTCGACCAACGGGAATTCGACTCCCAGGTCGAAGAGCTGTTTCATGACCGCCGGGTCGTCCGTGCCGAAATAGTTGACCTTAACTCCCGCCTCTTTCAGCCGTGCGACCTGTTCGGCGGCCGGCAGTTCGTAGGCCAGCTGGATAAACTCGGCCCCGCGGGCGATCGTGTCGCTGATATAGGCCTCGCCTCCCCCCTGCCGTTCCATGTTGCAGATTTTCACTTGGGGGTATTTTTCTTTGATCGCGTCGGCTTCAATGTGGTCGCAGGCGACAAACGCCTGGTCGACCCGCCCGTCGGCGACGATCTTTTCGGCGACCGCCCGGGCCAGTTCGGCGGCAATCCCCCGCGGAGCTCCTCCCAGATGAATGTTCAGCCAGATATTGCGCGGCATAACCGCCAGCGTTTCATCGAGGGTCGGGATCTTCGTTCCGGCGAACCGGGGCGATTTCCACGATCCGAAATCAAGCGCGCGAACCTCGTCGAAGGAGAGGTCGAGGATATGGCCGGTTCCGTTGCTCGTCCGGTCGACCGTCCAGTCGTGCATGATGACCATCTGCCGGTCCTTGGTGAACCGGACGTCGAACTCGATCATCTGGGCTTTCATCAGAACCGCCGCTTCGAAGGCGGGAAGGGTGTTTTCCGGGAATTCGGACTGCCAGCCGCGGTGGGAGCAGATTCCACGCGACGGGAGGCTCCCCTGGGCGTGAACGAACGCGGGAAGGAGAGCGTACGCGGCGGCCAGGGCGAGCAGAAGGAAAGAACGTTTCATGGGCGGTCTCCTTTGAGGGGGGGTGTCGCGCTGTCGGGCGGGACAGTTTCTATTTGGCTTTGATGATCAGGCCCGGCTTGCGCGGTTTGACCGCCGGGAGCCCCTCGGCGCTGTAACCGAGCGCGCAATGGCCGATTCCCGCAAAGGTTTCGGGAATTCCCCACTTTTTCATCAGCTCTTTCCCTTCCGGCGCCGAAAAGACTTCCCGCGCGCGGTGGATCCAGCAGGAGCCCAGGCCGATCGAGTAGGCGGCGAGCATCATGTTGCCGATTGCAAGGGCCCCGTCTTCGACGTAGGTTCGCCGCGCGGTGTCGGCGAAGACGACGATAAAGGTCGGCGCGCCGTAGAACGGGTCGGTGTCCGCTCCCAGTACCTGCGCGTTCAGCCGGGAGAGGAGGGCGCGGGTCGGCTCGTCCTGAACCGCGACCAGGCGGACCGGCTGCATGTTCATTCCGGACGCGGCGAAGGTTCCCGCTTCGAGAACGGCATCGAGTTCCCCGTCCTGAATCTGCTCCGGCTTGTAGGCGCGGATGCTCCGGCGGCGTTTCATCGCTTCTAAAATCTCGTTGGTCATCGGTTCCCTTTCATGTCAGAAGGATTAAGGGGAAATTCCGCAGGGGGTGCGGGATTCCCGGCTTTCGACCGAATTATAAACCCGCCCCGCCGCCGGTTCAAGAGATGTCTTTCCGCAGAGGGGCTTCTCCCTTGCCCGTTCGGAAAAATCGTTTATAATGGAGGGGCTTAGAACTCTCGATACCGGGCTTTCTTTATCAGTGGTTCCGGCCGGGGAGTGAAGAGTCAGAATTCGAGTCAGTGATTTTTTCATTTTGTTTCCGCCCGGGCTTTCGCGTAGCAGAGTTTTCGGGCGGGGACCGGTAAACGTTATAAGGAGTTTTGACAGTGGCTATTAATGTTGGTATCAACGGTTTCGGTCGTATCGGTCGTCTCGTTTTCCGTCGCATGATGGAAACCCCCGAAAAGTTCAACGTCGTCGGGATCAACGACCTTTCGAACCCGAAGGATCTCGCGATCCTTCTGAAGTACGACAGCACCCACGGCCGTTTCAAGGGCGGCGAAGTCACCAATGACGATGCGAACCTCATCGTCAACGGGAAGAAGATCCCGATCACCGCCGAAAAGAACCCCGCCGATATTCCGTGGGCCAAGCTCGGCGCCGACGTCGTTCTCGAATCGACCGGCCGTTTCACCAGCCGCGCCAAAGACGGCGCCGCCGGTTACGACAGCCACCTGCAGGCCGGTGCCCGCAAGGTCGTCCTCTCCGCTCCGGCGAAAGACGATATCGACCTGACCTGCGTTCTGGGCGTCAATGACGCTGAACTCAAGCCGGAACACAAGTGTGTTTCGAACGCGTCCTGCACGACCAACTGCCTCGCCCCGATCGTGAAGGTCCTCGTCGACGAATTCGGGATTGACAAGGGTCTCATGACCACCGTCCATTCCTACACGAACGACCAGGTCGTTCTCGACATCCCCTACAAAAACATCTACCGCGGCCGCGCCGCCGGTCTGAACATCATCCCGACCACCACCGGCGCCGCCAAGGCCGTCGGCAAGGTCATCCCCGAAGTCAACGGCAAGCTGACCGGTATTTCGCTCCGCGTCCCGACCCCGACCGGGTCGATCGTTGACCTGACCTGCAACACCAGCAAGCCGGTCACCAAAGACGCCATCAACGCCGCCATGAAGCGCGCCGCCGAAGGCCCGATGAAGGGTATCCTCGACTACAACGAAGACCCGATCGTTCTCTCGGACATCAAAGGCGATTCGCACAGCTCGATCTTCGTGCCGGAATGGACCGATGTCATCGGTGACAACATGATCAAGGTCCTCAGCTGGTATGACAACGAATGGGGTTACAGCTGCCGCGCCGTCGATCTGATCGAAAAGATGGCCAACATGTAATTCTTCCTGAATTTCGCTCCCGCCGGTCTCGGGGCGGACAGTCTCCGCGTAACCGCCGAAATGCGGTTTTCCGAAATCCGGCGGCGGGCAGAATCGAAAAAGAGGCGTATCGAACCTTTCTGTTCGGTACGCCTCTTTTTTCTTTTGGAATACGCGTTCTGTTAAAACACTATTCTTCGATCAGGTGGAACATTCCGGCCCCTTCGCTCGGACGGATGGTGATGATTTCCGAACGGCCGGGAGTCCGGAAGAGGTTCGCTTCGGCGGGGCCGCCGATCCTGGCGACTTTTTCCGGATTCGTGTATCGGAGCATCAGGCTTCCGGCCAGAGCGTAGTCGTCGTCGGTGAACGGGGAGCTTCCGGGCGAGGCGATGATGAGAACGCTCGGCCCCATGAAATTCTCGGGGGTCATGAGGAACGAAGGGGACCGGTCCTCCCGCCTGAAGTGGGCGACCGCTTCCTTTCCGTCCGACTCGCGGCGCGAGACGATCGCCTTGATCCGTTCGTCGAGCCAGAGATGCCGGCCGAAAAGGAGCGCCTGCGCGTCCCAGAGACTCGGTTCGGGATTCCGCTTCAAAAGGTCGCGGATTCGGGGCGCGAACGACTTTTCGGCCAGAAGGCACCCAGTCGAGGGCTGCGGGATTGGATGAATGTCGAACTGGGTTTTCGCGCGGCGGATCAGCTGACTTCGGCTCCGCCCGGTATAGGAGAAGAGTTTGTCGCGGTCGACCAGGCCCGACTCTTCCATTTCGGTCGGGGGAAGCGTCTTCGCCGAGAGGGGACGGAGGAGTTTCCCGCCGAGTCCGGATTTGCGGCTGATCAGTTCCAGCTGGTGAAGCTTCTGGCTGTTCGGACGCTGTCCGGCAACCTCGCCGGTGGCGACGAAATCGGCGTTCTTTTCGCGCATCAGTTCGGCGGCGGCCTGCAGCATCATGATCCGGCAGTCGATACAGGGGTTGACCGCCTTGCCGTATCCCCACTGCGGGTGTGCCAGCATTTTAAGGTATTCCGCCCCGAAACGGCGTGTGACCATTTCAATACCGAACTTTTCGGCCCAGTCGGCCGCCTGGGGGGAAGGCTCCTGGAACGGGGTCCCCAGATGAAGACCGATCACTTCGATCCCCTGAGCCTGTAAGATGCGGGTCGTCAGGAGAGAGTCGAGCCCGCCTGAAAAGAGAACAATCGCTTTGGTCATAGAGAGAACCTGTGTTGCAAAATGTCGGTGGCGTACGGTTCAGTCGCCGTCGGGCCAGGGAGGGGCCTCCCCCGCGAGCTGAGCGACGGCGTTCTCGGCGGCCTTCTGTTCGGCGGTCTTTTTGGTGTTGCCCCACGCCGCCTGAAAGAAGCGCTCGCCGATCTGCGCCTGTACCTTGAAGCATTTCCGGTGTTCCGGCCCCTGTTCGTCGAGCAGATGGTAGACCGGCTTGAGTGCGCCGGTGCCGTGCTGCGTGAGGTTTTGCAGTTCCGACTTGTGATTATCGCTGTCCATCGCGCGGCTGGCCGCTTCGAACTCGTCGTGAAAGACTGACTCGATGAACCGTCTGGCAGCTTCGTACCCCCCGTCGAGATAGACGGCGGCGATAACCGATTCGATCGCGTTGGCGAGAATCGATTCGGGGATCGCGGTAAACCCTTTCCCGAGGAAAAGGAAATCGGACAGGCCGAGTGTGTGGGCGATCCGCGCACAGG
The DNA here is from genome assembly GCA_900321495.1 of uncultured Planctomycetota bacterium. Taxonomy (GTDB): domain Bacteria; phylum Planctomycetota; class Planctomycetia; order Pirellulales; family Thermoguttaceae; genus RUG695. The sequence continues at coordinate 10,566 of ONWH01000081.1, read as the reverse complement.
TTCGGCGGCTGACGACACTCCCTTTGATGATCGAAAGGGGACCTTCACGCAGATCGGGGAACGTGTGATAAAGCTTTTCGGTAATGATCTGCCCCAGGACCGCGTCGCCGAGGAACTCCATCCGCTCGTTTGAGGAGTATGGCGTTGCCGCGCCGGAAGTATGCGTGAGCGCGGTTTCAAGAAGTTTCACATCTTGAAATCTGTACCCGATCGCCTCTTGGCAGCGCGCCGTTTTTTCAGTTCGTGTTAACCCGGTCATACCCTGCCATTTTAATCGATTTTCATGTTTTAAAAAGGGCGTGAAACGGGAGAGAGCCGGTCGGAGATCAGCGGAAGAGGAGTACCGCGAAGAGTGCCAGGAGGAGCGCGGCGATGAACCAGAGGAGAGGGCCGAGCGCGGAGGAAAGGTCGGACTCGGAAGGTTCCTCGTCGAATGAGCCGCTTTCGGCATTGTCCGCCGCCGGATCGGTGATTACCGGGGGGAGGATTTCGTCGGCGGTCATTTCGTCAACGGCAATGCGCGACGAGAGGGATTCGGTGATTTCGCTTGAGAGGGCTTCGAGGAGGACGCTTTCCGAGCCGTCGTCGGCACCGTGCACGGCGGGAACCGGCTCGTAGTGCGGTTTCGGTCCCGGCGCGAGGGATTCTTTCAGGAGGCGTTTCAGGTCGTCCCTTCCGCCGGCGGTGAAAGGAGCCAGCGCCCTGATGATCTCTTCGGCCGTCGCGGGCCGGCCGGCCGGGTCTTTGTCCATCATCGCCGAGATCAGCCGCGCCACATCCCACGGAAGTTCGGGAGAGTACATCTTCGGGTCGGGTGCCTCGGACAGAAGGTGGGCGTGAAGTTTCTGGTGCGAGGTGCCGGAAGGGAAGGGGACAAAACCGGCGACAAGGAAGAAGAAGGTGCATCCAAGCGAGTAGATGTCCCACAGAACGTTCGGCGTTCCGGGAGACCGGATCTGGTCGGGGGAGAGGTAGTCGCTCGTTCCGGCGACCCGCGCCGGACCGCCGGGCTCGCCGCGGTAATCGTCTAAATTGGCGCCGAGCAGAGGACGGAACTTTTCGGTATCCATCGGAACCGCCAGGCCCAGGTCGCCGAGTTTGACCTCGCCGCGGCGGGAGAAGAGGATGTTCCCCGGCTTGATGTCACGGTGAATGAACCCGTACTGGTGAAGGTGAAAAAGCCCCCTGGCGGTTTCGCTGATAATATACGATGCCACATGGCCCGGCAGACGTTCCTTTTTGGCGACCAGCTGAAACGCCGATTTGCCGTCCATGTATTCGTAGACGGCATAGTCGACCCGGCCGTCTTCCCCCGAGTCGAGAAGCCGGACGAGATTCGGATGGAGGAAAAGGCGGTTGATCTCATTTTCGCGGCGGAACCGCTCGACCGCGCGCCGGCCGTGCCGTTCGGAATGGATCAGCGTTTTGACCGCGCGGTCGTAGGGCCGCTGCCCGTCCGAATCGGCGACGCTGAAGTTTGCCGGGTCGTTGTCGGTGCGCGCCAAGAAGACGTAGCCGTACCCGCCCGAACCGAGCGAGTCGATCACCCGGTAGTTCCCGAGACGGAACCGGCTCCGTCCCCTTTTCAGCTGGGAGATCTGCCATCGGTTCAGAAGGGCGTCCTTTTCGAGGAATGTCAGAAAGGCGCTGTCGAACTCTTCGGATGAGGAGTGGTTTTCGATCGAGTCGGCCGAAAGAAATTCGGCCAGTGCCGTCTGCAGATCCCCTTCGGGGATCAGCCGGCTCTTTCGAATCATCTCGTATACGGGCGGGGGAGAATTCATTGAACGCCGAGTTCTTTCCAGAATGCCGGCGGGTCCGCCGTAAAGGTGAGCCGCTCTTTGGTGATCGGATGGTCGAGCGAAAGGCTTTTCGCGTGAAGGGCAATCCCCGCTTTGAGGAATGTGGGACTGCCGTACTTGCGGTCCCCCTTAACGGGGTATCCCCGATAGGAGAGCTGCAGGCGGATCTGATGTTTTCGGCCCGTCTCAAGGCGGACTTCCAGAAGCGCTCCCTTTGCGGAACGGGAGAGCCGCCGGAAATGGAGTACCGCTTCCCGCGCCGCACCGCTCTGATTGGTTTTTTCCTCTCCCTGGCGGGTGATGTAGCATTTGCGGTGCCGCTCGTCCTCTTTGATCCAGTCGCGGCACGTCCCTTCGGGCGGCGGAGACCCGTCGACCGCCGCCAGATAGATCTTTTCGACCGTGTGGGCGCGGAACTGCTCGTTGAGCCGGTCGGCCGCCTTGGAGGTGCGTGCGAAGACGACGACGCCCGAGACCGGCACGTCGAGCCGGCTCACCACCCCCAGGTAGACATTCCCCGGTTTGTGGTATTTGGCGGCGATATAGGCCTTGGCGCGGGAAAGGAGCGTTTCTTCCCCCGCGGGAAGTCCCATCGTCGCCAGACGGATCGGCTTATTGACCACCAGCAGGTGATTGTCTTCGTAGAGGACGTCGAGCATCAAATCAAACGGAAAGCGGAAAACGGCGCGCGTGCGGAACGGGAAAACCCGGCCGGCGCCCGGGACTAAAATACCAGTATACACCAAAACCGATTTGGAGTAAAATAGAGACCGGTCCCGCGAGTGGGTGAACGTGATAAAGGACAGTGGTTTATGTCAGAAAAAGAAGAAGTCTGGTTCCGCGACGGGCTCCGTTTCGGATGCCGCCAGTGCGGGCGGTGCTGTACGGGTGAACCCGGCTACGTTTGGGTAACCGAAGAGGAGATCGCCCGGATTGCCCGGGCGGTCGGTCTGCCGAAGATCATCTTTGAAAATCAGTTCGTGCGGCGCGTTCGGGGCCAGAAGAGCCTGACCGAGTTTGCCAACGGCGACTGCGTTCTCTACGATCCCGAGACGCGCGGATGCCGCGTCTACGGGGCGCGGCCGGTTCAGTGCCGCACCTGGCCCTTCTGGAACAGCAATATCGATCTGCCGAACTCGTGGAAGAAAACCGCCAGGTTCTGCAAAGGATGCGACAATCCGAAAGGACGTCTCTACACGGTCGATGAGATTCTCGCGCAGCGGGACGAAAAGTTCGGGCCTCATGTCTGAATCCGGTCCGCCGGGATCGGTTTTCGGTTTATTGTGTTGTCAGGGAAATAAAATGGAATATTTTGCGAAACGCTACGATACCGGTCAGCCGGTCAGGATTACCGTCAGGGGAACGAAAGTTCAGTCGGTCACGCCGATCCCGTCGGGGGAAGATCTGCCGACCGCGGCGCCAGGCCTTTTTGATATACAGATTAACGGCGGGCTCGGTTACGACTTCTCGTCGGAGACGATCACCGTCGACCAGGCGGCGGAAGTCTTCCGCCAGGTGATCGGGTGCGGCGTATTCCGCTTCTGCCCGACCTTTATCACCAATTCCGCCGAGGCGTACCGGCACGGCGTTCTGACCCTGATGGAACTTGTCGAAACGTATCCGGAATTTCGGCCGGTGATGGCGGGAATCCATCTCGAAGGGCCGTTCATTGCCAATGAGACGGGGCCGCGGGGCTCGCATCCGCCGAAGTACTGCGTTCCCTATAACGCCGAACTGATCGAGGAACTCCAGCGCATTTCGTGCGGACAGATCCGGATCGTTACCCTTTCGCCGACCTACGACGGCGCGGCGGAGTTCATCGGCCGACTCAACGCCCTGGGGATTCTGGTCGCGACGGGGCACACGAATGCCTCGCCGAACCAGATTTCCGAAGCGGCGGCGGCCGGCGCGCGCCTGGCGACCCATTTGGGGAACGCCACGCATCATCTGATCCCGAAATGGGGGGACTATTTCTTTTCGCAGCTGACCGACGACCGGCTGACGGCGAGCATGATCGCCGACGGATTTCACCTTTCGCCGATGATGATGCGGACCATCATCCGCACCAAAGGGCTCGACCGGCTCGTCCTGATCAGCGACCAGGCCGACGTGGCGGGGCTCCCGCCCGGGAAATACAAGTCGGGGCCCTGCGCTTTGGAAGTCCTTGAAAGCGGCAAAATCGCTCTGGCGGCGGATACGCACCTTTTGGCCGGCGCGTCGTACCCCCTGACCCGGGGGTTGTGCAACGTCATGGCGGTTGCCGGCCTTTCGCTGGCCGAGGCGTATCCTCTGGCCACCACGCATCCCGCCGCCCTTTTGGGGGAACCGGCGTTTTCGAACGGTGACGACGCCGACTTCCTGGCGGTCGGCAAGCCGGCCGACTTCATCGTTTTCCGGCATGAACCTTCCCGGCTCGGCCCGATGGGGATCAGCGACTCGGAAAACCTCACGGTCGGCCGCTTCCACTTCGAGGCGATTGTGCGCCGCGGCGCCGAGGAAAAGATCTTTTAATCAGGGGATCGGTGAACCGACAAAAAAAGCCGGGCGAGGTCTGCCCGGCTTTTTTGTCGGTTTCTGCGGTTTCCGTCCGTTCTACTCCTTTTCTTTGAACCGATACGCGAACCGGCCGTCGGGAGCGGTGTCGCCGTTTTCGTAGAAGTCGAGGACGTCCCCTTCGGTCTGCATGTTGTCGGACCACTTAAAGCGGATGTCGACCTTCTTTCCCAGGCCGCGGATCTTGCCGCGCGGAACCGAAACGGCCAGACGCGCGCCGCGGGCGCGGCGGGGGACCTCGGCGATTTCGGTCCATTCCCATTTTCCTTCTTTTCCGGCATATTCTTTGAGAACCGCTTTTTCTTTCGTCTGTTCGACCATGTATGTAAAGCCGTTCCAGGAATCGTTTTTTCCTTTTCCCGCCGGACCGAAGAAGAGGCGCATCCAGTTCGGCGAGGAGTAGGCTGAAAGCTTCTGTGCCGTTTCGACGTAGAAGTAGAGCGAATCATCGTCCCGGGCGACCCGGCAGGCGATGATGTCGTTCCGGCCGGTCCGGTTGGTGTAATGCACGCCGCCGTACCCGTCGAAATCACGGTCCATCACATCGCCGGGGTAGTCGCGGTATTCGGGACGGACGCCGCTCCACTGCGACCATTCCCCTTCAAGGTCGATCGTCTTCGGTTCCGAGGGGAGAGGAAGGGAGCGTGTCCCTTTGAACTTCCGGACGTTGGCGACGAGCTGCATGTAGAACGAGTCTTTCAGTTTTCCGCGTTCCGGCTCGCAGTCCCGGCTGAACTCTTCGTTGTACTGGTCGGGGAACGCGTTGGAAAGCCCCTGCCATTCGGCGTGCCGTCCCGCGACCCACTCGTTCCATCCGGTGACAAAGACAAAATCCGGGTCGATCTCGAAGGCGCGGCTCCACTGCTGGGAGAAGTTCCCGCCCCGGAGAAACGCGTCGGGATCGGGCGAAGGTTCTTCGCCGACACGGTGCGCGCGGCCGAACGCGTCGCGGTCGTTCATGGCGTGCAGGCCGGGATGCCCGTTGTAAGGGTTCAGCGTGTGGTTCTGCGCCACGCCGACCGTGACCATTTCGTAGGTGCCGTCGGTCCGCCGAACGTAGCCGTGCTGCGGATAGACTTCGAGCCACCCCCAGTCGTCGGGACGCCGCGGGCCGCCGACATAGGCGGGCTGTCCTGACCGGAAGGTGAAGAAGCCGAGGATTTCCTGAACTTCTTTCAGGTCGTCGCCGGACGCGGTTTTCAGGCGGCGGCTGAGCGCATCGGGATTGGCGTAGATGAGAGGCTTGCCGTTCCAGTAATACCAGAGTTCCGGATGGAGCCCCGGTTTGTAAATATCGCGATAGAGCTGGCGCAGCGAGGTTTCAGTGTCGTCGAGGTTGAAGAAGGGGAGCATGAAGGCGGTTTTCGGCGTGCGGACACCGTCGGCGCGCGCCTGCGCCCACGTCTCGAAAAGGGGGATGACCGAATCCATCCAGGTCAGCGTTCCGTTGGTGGCGTCGAAGATGGCGGCGTCGATATTCGCATCGGCCAGGAGCTGAGCGTGTTTGCGCAGAATCCACGGGTCGCAGGTGGTGTAGTAGCCGAAAACCGGTTCACCCCAGTGATGCGGGATGCCGATCGGCCCCCAGGCGGGATGGTTGATGTTCCCGACCGCATCGGGGTGTTCGGTGATGATCTCGGTGACGTTGTAGGGGCCGTACTTCGGATCCCGGGTCCGCGCCATTTCGTGCCAGGTCCAGTAAAATATCCCGACCTGTTTCCCGGAACGGGTCGGACCGGTTTCGGCGCGGCCGGGGAGAATGCGGCCAAGGTCGTCGATTGCGTCCCATGTATCGGGCATGACGTCCTTTTCGGCGAGCGCCGGATCATCTTCCGGTTCGGGGGGCGACGTCGTTTCGAGGGAGGCGATCCGGTCATAGTCTTCCGAACTCCCCGCGAACGGAAACTCGGCCGGCGCCAGCAGATCAAATTCCCAGCATCCGTCTTCGAGCATCTCGCCGTTAAAAAACGCGCGGGCGGCGTCCGGCATTTCGGGGGATTTCCAGATCCCGACCTTTTCGCGCGCGCCGTCGGCCTGCCAGACGTAGCGTCCCGGCTTGAGATCGACGGGGAGAACGAGCGGGGCGTTATCGGCGAAATCGGCAAACGTTTCACTTGCCAGGGGCGGTTCGGCGAACGTCTTGTCCAGATCCCCTTTCCAACGGTAGACCGAAAGGGTCAGATCGCCGATGTTGTTCGAGTAACTCGGCGCCTGAACCGATATCCCGATCAGGGGGGCCTCGGTCTTAAAGAGACACGCTGCCTCGTCCCCCTCGCGGATCTGTTTCGGAGTATGTTTGACGCGCTCATTGAAGAACGTCAGGGTGCGCGTGTATCCCTTTTCGCGGGATCCGCCTTTCGCGTCCGCAGCGGCGGGCGCGAAGAGGAGAAGGGTCAGTCCGGTCAATACCAGCGGGAGAGAAGCTTTGAAGAGAACAGAAGTTTTGCGCGTCATACCTGAACCACTCGAATCTTTTCGCTGACTTTGTTTTTGAGCATATCTTCAACGACGAACTGAATCGTCTGGGTGGCGGAGGCGCAGTCGGCGCACGCCCCGCGGAGAGAGACGAGGACCAGGTCGCCTTTGATATCGACGATTTCAATATCGCCTCCGTCGCTTTTCAGGAGAGGGCGGATCGTTTCTTCGATGATCGTTTCGATCTTTTTGGCCCGCTGATAGGGGGAGAGTTCTTCTTCGGGCGCCGCGGTATCCGACGCCGCGGCCGGCGGAGCGGCCGAGCCGGTCAGCGACGCCAGGGAAACGAACGAGGCCGGAGGAGTCTTTTTCTGCGGATCGGTTTCTTTTCCCCAGATGTCATCGAGAATATCCTGAAGGCCGCCGGGCGCGTAACGGCACGTGCCGCAAGCGCCGCCGGCCTTGATCGCGCCGGTCAGCTCCTCAACCGTATGCAGGTCAAGCTCCTTGATTTTGCGGCGGATGTAAGGTTCGGTCAGACCGAAACACTTGCAGACGATCCGGCCTTCGTCCTCGTTTTGAATGTTGATCCGAATCCCGAGCGCCGCCAGGTCGACACCGCGTTTTTTCGCCCAGTCAACCACCGCGGCTTCGAGCGCCTCGGCTCCCATGACCGAGCAGTGAATTTTCTGCTGGGGGAGCCCTTCCAGGAATTCGACGATGTCGCCGTTGGTGATTTTGAGCGCTTCAATCGGCGTAACCTTTCGCTCTTCGATGATACAGCAGAGCGCTTCGGACGCGGCGATTGCCGACGTGCACCCGAAGGTCAGGTAACGGGCTTCGACGATTCGGTCTTTGAGCGGATCCTCGTTCTTTTTGACCCGGAACGAGAATTTGAGCGCATCGCCGCAGGAGATTGACCCGTGTTCACCGACCCCGTCGGGATTTTCAATCTCTCCCAGGTGGGTCCCCGGTTTGCCGTGTACCGCATCGAGGAAAAGCTGTTTTGTTTTTTCGCTGTATTCCCAGCCCATCGCGAATGAACTCCCTCCAATTCCGTGAGGACCGCCGGAAAGCGGACCTCGCAGACTGTAACATCTGGCCGAATTATCCCTCTTGTTAAAGGATGGTTTAATCTGCCTATATTATACTCTGAATCCCGTTCTTTCCAATATCCGGAGCGCCGGAGCCGTTTTCGCTGTGACGGAGAAAACGGCTCCGCGGCGGCTACTTTCTGGCGGCAACCGCGATCCAGGGAAACGTCTCATGGTGCGAAACGGCAATCTCGGAAAAACCGGCGGCACGAAGCGCTTCTTCCAGCTCTTCCGCGGTGTAGACGGTCATCAGATCGATGATTTTTTCGTACTTGCGTCCTACCGGATCGAGTCCGTCCGTCTCGTGGACGATCAGAAAAACTCCTCCCGGTTTCATAACACGCGCCACCTGATTGAAGCAGGGGATAAGTTCCGGCCAAAAGTAGACCGTTTCGAATGCGGTGACCAGGTCGAATTTTTCGGCCGGCAGAGTAAGACGGGAGACGTCGCCCCATTCCACCGAACAGCGGCCGGCCTTAATATATTTTCGGTTAAAATGTTTTGTCATACTGACGGCCAGCGGCATATAGTCTATTCCGGTGCCGTTGGCTTCGGGGTATTTTGTCAGTAGCGCGTAAAGGTGCCGTCCGCCGCCGCACCCGACGTCGAGAATCTCTTTCGGAGGGGCCGTCCGAATGTGTGACATTCCCCAGTCGGCCAACTCGGTGTGACTGACGTTCATCCTTCGGAGAATGCGCCGTCCGAAAAAACCTTTCGGTTTTCCGCACAGATTAAGAAGTTTTTCACGAAATCCCATTTTTTTGCCTCTTTTCGTTTTCCGCACCGTATTATCCGAGTGCCACGTCAAGGATCATCATCAGCGTGAACCCGACGGCGAACATCAGCACACCGGTGTTGGAATGTTCCCCCTGAGACATCTCCGGAATCAGTTCTTCGACCACAACGTAGAGCATCGCGCCCGCCGAGAACGAGAGGAGGTAGGGAAGCGCCAGATTCGCGGCGCGCGAAGCGGCAATTGTCAGAAGCGCCGCCGCCGGCTCGACCGCGCCGGAAAGGACTCCGCCCCAGAAGGCGCGAGGCCGGCTTTTCCCCGCCGCAAGGAGCGGCATCGAGATGATCGCTCCTTCCGGAAAGTTTTGAATGGCGATTCCCAGCGAAAGGGCCAGCGCCGCGCTGGCGGTGATCCCCGAGCCGGAAAGAAGCGCCGCGTAGAGGACGCCGACAGCCATCCCCTCGGGAATATTGTGAATTGTGACCGCCAGAACCATTTTCGTCGTTCTGGCAAGGCGGCTCTGAGGTCCTTCCGCTTTTTCGCTTTCCTGATGAAGGTGGGGCGTTACGGAATCGAGAAGGAGGAGAAACGCGATCCCGAGCCAGAAACCGACCGCCGCGGGAATGAACGAAAGTTTGCCGAGAGAGGCCGACTGGCCGATTGCGGGAATGAGAAGGCTCCAAATCGACGCGGCGACCATAACACCAGCAGCAAAACCGGTCAGTCCGCGGCGTACCCCCTGCCGGAACTGGCGGTTCATCAGAAAGACAGACGCCGCCCCGAGAGAGGTTCCGATGAAGGGGATTGTGAGTCCCCAGAGAAGATTGGCTGTATTGCTGTTTAACACGGTAATCGGTTTCCTTTCCTTTGAGACCTCATGGTGTCCTGCGGTTTGAAGCCGAACCTAACCTCACTGAAAACCCCTTTCTTATGACCGGTCGCTCCGCGGACATAAAAAACACTTGAACTTTCCCGGGCGGAAAAGCCCGGAAAAGTTCAAGTGTTTTGATTGAAGCGGTATGTGACCGGATCAGATGCTGGTCGATTCACCGCCGGACTTGGAGCCGAGGGCACCCCAGACGCCGTAGGGGGACTTGCCGGTATAGACCTGGCTGGCCCGCGTGTCGCCGCAGTCGATGTTATCGGTCACGAACCGGACCGAACCGTCCATCATGCCGCAGTTAACGCCGCCGGAATGGTTCGACATCGCGCCGCCGACGATGTTACCGCCGCGGAACATATAATTGTTCTGATTCCATTCGAAACTGCAGGAGACGGTATTCGGCGGAAGACAGGTTGACATGCCGCACCCTAACGGACGCCCTTCGAACCAGATCAGCCCGCGCGTCGCGTAAAGATTGGCTTTTCCTTCGGCAATCATCGTGCGTTCAAACTGGTCGATATAATTGAGGCAGTCGGAGGGCCGTGTCGTGTAGGCCTTGGCGCTGCCGCCTGTCCCGACGGCTCCGGTTTCGATGACACCGCGCTTGACCGAGGCCCGGCCGCCTTCGACAACATCGTCGGTCAGCAATTCGGAACAGCCAAGCGTATTGCTGAGGCCATCGCGAATATCAGATTCCGAGTTAAACCTCGCCGGGCCGAACGCCCCGCGGTAGATATAGGAATGGTACGGCTCACCGCCGTAAGGATAGTAGTTTGCCGCACCTTTGTAGACCGAATAGTCATCCATGCCGTTTTCCGTCTGACCGTCACCAAGACAGATCGCGACGTTGGTGCGGGCAAATGTATATGTGGAAGCATCGTAGTTTTCGGAATCACGGAAGTCAGCGTATGCGCCACTGGAGAAAGAAAGGTCACGGCCGGTGATCAGACGGGGAAGCTGCAGGCTGTTCGACTGACCGTCGGAGGGACAGATCAATCCGGTCATTGTGGCGCCGCCGGCCCAATGGGTTGTGTTGGCCCCTTTGTAGTAATCACCGGGGTTGTAGTAATCCGTATTGAAGTTGAC
>ONWH01000315.1 GCA_900321495.1 uncultured Planctomycetota bacterium | reverse complement strand
TTGAACGTGTTGGTCTCGATGATGTCCGCTCCGGCCTCCAGATAGGCGCGGTGCACGGATTTCACCAGGTCGGGACGCGTGATGTTCAGCACGTCGTTGTCTCCGGTCAGCGGGACCGGGTGCGACGCGAATTCTCCGCCGTTGAAGTCGGCCGCGGTCGGATGTCCTGCCTGAAGCATCGTGCCCATGGCACCATCCAGAACAAGTATTTTTTCAGCGGCGAGAGATCGGATTTCCTGTAAAGTGAGCATCATGGGCCTCCGTTGGATTCAAATAATAACGGACCCTTGCGGGGCGAATTGATTCGATATGGACAATGGACGAAAGCGCCCAACTGGTAAAAATGAAGCGCCGGAAGCTCCGCAAAAAAGCCTCCGGCGCGGGAAATACGGTTTTCCTGTTCGGGAAGGCGCGAGATCAGTCTTTCGACTCGATCGAAATCTCGTCGGGATCCGCGGGAGCCGTCTTGTCAAGCGGTTCCTGGCTGACCACGGACACGCCGTTTTTATCCACGGTGCGGATATCGGAAGTCCTCGCGTTGGCGTCCGTAACGGGCACCGCAGGCAAGCCGAGCACCTGATCGTTGAGTTCGCGTGCGACATCCTGACGTTTGCGCTGGGTGGCCTCCTGTTCGATAGCGGATTCTTCCGGATCCGGGAGCGGCTGGAGGTTGATCACGATATTGCTCTCAGTGTAACGCCATGCGCCATTGGAAAGGAGTCCGGCGGCGGGAAGGATGAAAATACTGCCGAGCGCATCAAGTCTGCCGGTGGAGCTGAGCTCACTGTCAGCGGCGTAGAAGGCGGTGCGGTAGCCCGGCTTGTATGCAGTAATGAGGAGCGCGTCTCTGGTCGGCACCGAGATGAACATGGGCGAGAGCATGTGATATTCCGCACCGTTGGCGATCACATAAGCATCACTCGGCGTAACCGTCACAGAAACGATCTGTTCACCGCGGGCAAAGTAGGAACAGGCGGAAGTGAACATCAGGACGAAAGCGGCAAATACAGCAAGGAACATGTATTTCATTTTTGTGAAATCCTTTCCGAAAGAAGATAATGCGCGTTTGATTTAAAATATAGCGTAAAAACGAAAGGATTGCAAGTTAAAAACAATTGTTTTTCTGAAAAAAAACGTTTTTCAGCAAAAAAACAGGAAATCGCGCTCTCAAAAACAAGCTTTTTCATACATTTTTCGGGAAAACCAGCTTGACAAATCCTTTCGTGGAGTTACATTATGGATAAGAAAAAACGATACATCTGCACATATACCCTGCATCGATGCAGTTTTCATCATAACTATGAGCTCAAAAAAAATAGCCAGAACGAAATTTGCCGTCGGGCATTACCTGACGGAAAAACCGGACGATCCGGCATCCTTCGCCGAACTGGCGAAGCGGTTCGCCCCCCGGCTCCGCGAAGTTTATTTCCCGTGGCCCGGCCTCTCGAACGCCCGCGCAAAAGTCTACGACAAGCCGGACGACGAAGCGCGCATCGTCGCGGATCTGAAATACTGCCGCGAACACGGCATGAAGCTGGACATCCTGGCAAACGCGACGTGCTACGGCGACAAGGCATACACGGAAGGGCAACGGCTTCAGATCGTCGGAATCATCAGGCATCTGGATGAACTCGGTTTGTATCCTGAGATCATTACGACCACGTCGCCGTACATCGCGAAGGTCATCAAGGTGAATTTCCCGGACATCGAAATCCGGGCATCCGTGAACATGCGCCTGCGAAACACGCTCGCGCTGGAATACCTCGCGCCGTTGTACGACTCCTACTACATCTGCCGCGACGTCCAGCGCGATCTGCCGACGTTCCACAGAATGGCTGACTGGTGCAAGGACCACGGCAAGAAGCTGTGCATGCTGGCGAACAGCGGCTGCGTGCGAAACTGCCCGTGGCAGGTCTTCCACGAGACACTGCTTTCGCACAATTTCCAGAATGCCTGCCAGGAACTCGGCGCACAGCAAATGGAATTGCTCTGCAACCGTATTTTCATCCAGAAAAGGACTTTGTCGGATTTCCTTCGCTGCAGCTGGATCCGACCGGAGGACATCCATGTGTTCGAACCGGTCCTTGAGACGATCA
>ONWH01000111.1 GCA_900321495.1 uncultured Planctomycetota bacterium | reverse complement strand
GTAGTACCCCCAGTCAACGCCCAGGAGCTTGATGCTGAAAAACGCTCCTCCCAAAACCCCCATCGCATCGGCCATAATCGTCAGCCCGGGAATCATAAAGAGGCAGGCGATGAACCGGGGAACGACCAGGTAATGGATCGGATTCGGTCCCATGCTCGCCAGGGCGTCGATCTGTTCGGTCACACGCATCGTTCCCAGTTCGGCGGCAATGGCGCTTCCGACCCGGCCGGCGAGCATCGTCGCCGCCAGAACCGGACCGAGCTCCTTGACCAGCGAAAGGTTGATGGCGGCTCCCAGGCGCGATTCGAGCCCGACCGCCTTAAACTGCGGATGGGTCTGAACCGCCAACACCATCCCGATAAAGGTTCCGGTCAGCATAATCACCGGGAGGCTCTGGACACCAATGCTGAAACAGGCCGAAACGAGAGTCGACTTTTTCGCGGGCCGGGCAAAGAGCCAGTAAATCGTCGAAAGGGAAAAAGCCGCCAACTGCCCGGCGTGGATGATCCGGTCGCTCAGGCTTTTCCCGATCCTCCCGACCACGGCCGTCATCCGATCGGTCATCGAGAGTTTCTCCGTGCTCCATTCGTTTGCCATTGCGGGCTCCGTTCTTTTTGCCTTCCTATCTTCCCTGCCTTTACAGCTTCTGCAGACGGAAATAACCTTCAGGCCCCTCTTGAGGGGGTTTCCCGTCTCTCTTATCGGCCCCGCAAAACCGGCACTTTAAGAATAATCGCTATAATCGCTATATTTTAACATCAACGGGCATTTCGTTGCTCTTTTTACCCCATGTGCTATAATATAGGGGTGAAAGGCGGTTAAAGAAAAGAATGAGACCAGTTAAACCGAAACCTCCCAAAGTGAACGCGCTTCTCGGCGTTGGACTCGACAACACTGACGGCGAGACACGTCTGACCCGCGGAAAGAACTTCACCCTCGTCGGCGGAAGTCAGGAGACCCATTCGGTCATGCAGGAAACCGCGCTGAAAGTCAACGAACAGCTCGACCGGAAAGGGAAGACCTTGGGCGAAGTAGCTCCGGCCGAGCTCCGCGATATGATAATGGAAATTACCGACAAAATCGGAGTCAAGAGAGACGGCCGCCAGCCGGAATAAGACACCCCTGCCGCAAAGAGAGAATAATGCCCTGGTTTTACGAAGAAGGTTCCCTTTCCAGAGAAAAAGTCCTGCAACTGACCGAGCGGGCGGCCCAGGAGGCGCTCCGGCGGCTTGCCCCCCGGCCCGAACGGGTTCTCCTCCTCCCTCCCGATATTACACGGGCCCACAGCGGCGCGGGATGGATCACCGAGTCACTTTACCGGTTTTTCGATTCGATGGGGGCCGATGTCCGGCTGATTCCGACCTTGGGACAGCATGTCCCTCACACCCCCGAACAAAACAGGTGGATGTTCGGTTCCGTTCCGGAAGAAAAAATCCTTCCGCATGACTGGCGCGGCGGCAGCCGCGTGATCGGTGAAGTCAGCGCCGAGTTCGTGAAAGAGGTCTCCAAGGGGAAAGCCGACTGGCCGATTCCCGTTTCGCTCAACACGACCTTGCTCGACGGAGGATGGGATCTGATCATCAATGTCGGGCACATCGTTCCGCACGAGGTGCTCGGGTTCGCAAACCATAACAAGAACTACTTCATCGGACTGGGGGGGAAAGAGATGATCTGCGCCTCCCACATGATGGCCGCCTGCTGCGGAATCGAGAACAACCTGGGACAGCTGATCACCCCGCTGCGCCGCTGCTACAACAAGGCGGAAAACGATTTTCTCGGCGATCTGCCCGACCTCTACATTGAAGTGGTCATGGCGTACAACGCCGACGGGGTTCTGGAACATACCGGGTTTTACGCCGGGGACGACCTCGACACCTATCTGATGGGGGCCGAAGCCTCACGCCGCCAGAATATTACGATCGTCCCGCCGCTCAAAAAGGTGGTGGCGGTCATGCAGGAAGACGAATTCCACAGCACCTGGGTGGCGAACAAGGCGATCTACCGCACCAGAATGGCGATGGCCGACGGCGGCGAGCTGCTCATCATCGCGCCGGGTCTGCGCCGGTTCGGCGAGCAGGACGATGTCGACGCGCTGATCCGCAAATACGGGTATTCCGGAACCGAGAACATCCTCCGCCTCTGGAAAACCGAGCCGGTTCTGCAAGACCTGACCCACGGAACCGCCCACCTGATTCACGGTTCTTCGGAAGGGCGGTTCCGGATCACCTACGCGCCGGGACACCTCAGCAAAGAAGAAATCGAGTCGGTCGGGTTCGGCTACGCCGATCTCGGCGAAACGCTTCGGCGGTACAACCCTGCCGAACTCAAAAGCGGGTTTAACACCATGCCCGACGGCGAAGAGATCTACTTCATTTCGACCCCGAGCGCAGGACTCTGGTCCACCGCCGAAAAACTTGAAAACCGATAGACCGATGAGCGACTATATCCGCCAGAACATTCTTGACATGCCCGGCTACATCCCCGGCGAACAGCCGAAAAAGGGAGAGGCGGTCAAGATGAACACCAACGAAAACCCGTACCGTGCCAGCGAATCGGTCTACGAGGCGATCCGCCGCGCGGCCGACGAGGGGCTTTCGCGTTACCCGAACTCAACCGCCGAACCGTTCCGTCTGGCGGCCGCCGAGGTGCTGAACGTTCCCGCCGACTGGATCCTCTGCGGGAACGGCAGCGATGATATCCTGACGATTCTGACCCGCGCCTTTGTTCCGGAAAAGGGGCTTCTGCGCCTTGCCTATCCGAGTTACATTCTCTACCGTTCCCTGGCCCAGATCCAGGGGGCGGTCGGCGAAGAGGTCCTCTTCAACATTGACTGGACCCTCCCCGACTATTTCGGAAAGGCACCGGAGCCCGATTCCCTCTTTCACCGCGCCCCGGTGCCGGAGGCGCCCCTGGGGCTGGTTTATCTTCCCGTTCCGAACTCCCCGTCCGGAACGGTCGTTTCGAAAGAGCGCCTTCTGGCGTTCGCCGAGTCGCTCCCCTGCCCTCTTCTGATCGATGAGGCG
>ONWH01000110.1 GCA_900321495.1 uncultured Planctomycetota bacterium | reverse complement strand
TGATGCGGTGTATCGCTTGAAAGCTTCTGAACCAGCGTGCGGCCGGTCGAACTGAGCGGAATCCCCGCCGCCTGACGGAGGGTCAGCCAGCGGTACTCCACACCGTCCAGGCGCGTTGTCCCCCCGGCGAACGGAATGACCCGGCTCCCCAAACCAGGGTCGGGCGATTTCGGATGAAAATACGAAGGCTCTCCCGGCGCGGCATGTCCGGCGGTCTCGCGCAGAACGAGACGGATCCGGTACCGCGTTACGGCGTGCGTCATCTGAAAAATCTCCGCTCCCGGCCGGACCTGAGCCGAACCGACCAGCGCGGCAAGCGACCCGGCCATGCGCGTCTCGGCGGCGGCGCCTTCCCCCTCGCGCAGGAACCTGGGAAAATCCCAAAGCCCGCCCCAGCGGAGATGTTCGGGATAGCGGATGAAGAGGAACGCGTCTTTCGCACGGGGCATGAAAAATGTCCGATGGACGAGCCACGCCACTTCGGTCCGCTCCTCGATCTGCGGTTTCTTCTTCGGCGGGGGGATCTCGTTCTGCGAACCGCTCTGCGCCGCGCGGCAATCCGCCGCGCAGGGGCATTCTCCGCACCGGGGATTTTTCGGCTGACAGACGAGCCGCCCCAGGTCGATCAGCGCCTGGTTGAAGGCGCCACAATCGCGCGCCGGCAGAATCCGGCACGCGAAATCCCAGAGAATGCGCGAATTTTCGGCGCGCGCAGGGTCACCCCGGAACGCCAAAAGCCGGGCGTGCAGACGCGACGTGTTCGCCTCGAGGATCGGCTCGCGCTTGCCGAAAGCGAACGAAAGAACCGCGCCGGTTGTATAGCGCCCGAACCCCGGCAGAGACTCAATCTCTTCGCGCCGGACCGGAAACCGGCCGGCGTACTCGTTCAGAATGACCCCGGCAGCCTTGTGCAGCAGATGGGCGCGGCGGTAATAGCCGAGCCCTTCCCAATAGCGCAAAACCTCCGAAATATCGGCCCGCGCCAGCGCCTCGACGGTTGGGAAGCGGTTCAGGAACCGCTCGAAATAACCGAGAACCGTCTCGGTCGTCGTCTGCTGGAGCATGATCTCGCTGACCCAGACTGCGTACGGATCGCGGATCCGCCGCCAGGGGAGGTCGCGCCCGTTTCGGACGAACCACGTGCGAATCCGCCGGCGCAGCGGCGGAAGCTCACATTCCGGAAAAAACGGTTCGGAAGGAAGGACGGACCTGTTCAATCTTCTTCCCGCGGGGGGGCTCCGTGAACGATGATGTCGCTGCGCGAGGTGAGCTTGTCGACAATATGACGCGGCAGACGGCATTTGAAAAACGCCTTGGCGGCGGTCTCGTCATACCGCCGATCGAGAACCTCCCCTTCGCGGGTCAGGTAGGCGTCGAGCCGGCCGTCGGCGATCGGCGCTTCGACCTCCACGGTCAGAAACTCACGGCTTAAAAGGTCGTTGACCGCCTGGGTCAGTTCGCCGAGTCCGCTCCCCTCGCGCGCGCTGATACAGACCGCCATCGGGTACCGCTCTTTGAGCGCCAGGAGCCTTTCCGGCTCCGCCGTGTCAATCTTGTTCAGAACCAGAATTGTGTCTTTTTCTTCGATGCCGAGACTCTCAAGGACCTTCACCGCGCTTTTAATCTGATTGCCGACGTCCGGATTTCCGGCGTCGGCGACGTGCAGCAGCAGATCGGCGCCGGTCGCCTCTTCAAGCGTTGCGCGGAAACTGGCGATCAGGTGATGCGGCAGGTCGCGGATAAAACCGACCGTGTCGCTCAGCAGAACCGGCCCCCATCCGGGAAGAAACCAGCGGCGGGTACGGGTATCGAGCGTGGCGAAAAGGAGATCTTTCACAAAGACGTCCGAGTCGGTCATCCGGTTCAGAAGAGTCGACTTCCCGGCATTTGTATAGCCGACCAGACAAACCTTGCGCGACCATTTCCGTCCGGTCACCTGGCGCTGTTTCCGCGCGTGGATCTCTTCGAGCTCCGCTTTCAGCGCGGTGATCTTCTTCTGCGCGATCCGCCGGTCGACTTCGAGCTGTTTTTCGCCCGGCCCGCGCAGACCGACTCCGCCCCCCGCCTGCCGTTCGAGATGGGTCCACATCCGTTTCAGGCGGGGCATCGAATATTCGAGCTGTGCCAGCTCGACCGCCAGACGCGCCTCGTGCGTCCGCGCGCGGGAGGCGAAAATATCAAGGATCAGTTCGGTCCGGTCGATCACCTTAACCTTGAGCGTCTGTTCCAGGTTCCGCGTCTGTCCGGGCGCCAGATCATTGTCGAACAGAACGACATTCGCGTCGTTCGACTCGATCAGAAGGGCAAGCTCTTCGACTTTCCCTTTCCCGATGCAGGTGGTGAAATCGGGCTTGTCGCGGCGCTGGATCAGCCGGCCGACCGGCTCGACCCCCGCGGCTTCGGCCAGCCCGGCAAGTTCATCGAGCGGTTCGGCCGAAAGTTCGGCCTTCGGGGGATAGACCCCGACCAGAATCGCCCGTTCCCGCGCCAGGCTTTCGATGCGCGTCATTTGGTCGACATGAGTCGAGGCGTCGAACCGGTCGGTCGTCCAGACCGATTCGGAAAACGGGGAGGACTGGGGAATTCCATCATTCCCGCCCCCCGCCGGGGTTTCCGGGCCGGGCTCCCGGTTCAGACGGGCGTCCTTCTTTTCGCGATGGGTTTTCGGCGGGAGCGAGACGTTCCCCAGATCTTTCTTGTTCCGGTCCCGGTTTCGTTCGCCGGGATTTTTCGGCCGCGGGCTGTTTGACATATTGTTAATGGTATCCTTCCGGTTGTTTCCTCATGACAATCAGCCCCGATTATACCCGATTTCGGACCGAAAAACATCAGCCTGCCCCGTCGGAACGGGGAAATGACGGAAATTTCGGTCATTCTGAAAATTCCGTTTGTAATGATTAATGCGGTTTCAACAGTTTTGCCGATAGTCCTGGACAAGGAGACCTTTAGGATGAAACTGCAACCTAAATCTTTATTCGGAATTGCCGCGATCCTTTCGTCGGCGCTCTTTGTCGGCACCCGGACACTCGAGGCGCAGATATTCCAGCGGAGTCCGCTCGAGGATTTCGGTTACGCGTCGTCGGGAGCGATGACGCCCGTTGGAACGGAATATCAGGCCTATTCGGGATACCAGGAGTATCAGCCGGTATTCATGGCGTCGGCCGCCCAGGCGCCGGCGCAGCCCCAGGCGCCTCAGGGGGTTCAGACCCCTTCGCCGACCGCCGCACTCGTCCAGTCGGGGACCGCCCCGCGCCGCGGATATGAGCCGCTCAACGATCATTTCGACGCCCTGGAATATGAAAATCCGGGCAATGTTTACGGAACGCCGTACATCGGGAATTCCTATACCGGCGCGGTCTATTCGGAAGGACTCCCATTCCCCTCGTCGGTCCGCAGCGGTCTCCTGCCGGCTGAAAACAAGATGCTCGGCAAACTCTATTTCGACGGCTGGGCGACCGGAAGCGCCTACGACCATAACGAATGGCCGGTCACCAAAGGATTCGACGAGAACACCGAAGGGCGGAATTCCTCGATTTCCCCCTATCAGCTGAGCCAGGCGTACGTCACAATGGGGCGCCAGGTTGAATACAGCGATCATTTCTCGATCGGCGCGCGGATCGACGCCCTCTTCGGCACCGACTACCAGCTGGCCAGCTCGATCGGCCTGGAATCGGAAAACTACACGCCGATCGGCGCCGCAGCGGGGAACATCTACATGGCCGATACCCACTGGAACAAGAACACACGGGGCGGGTATCCGGAATACGGACTTGCGGTTCCCCAGGCCTACGTCGAGGCATACGCCCCGATTCTTTCGGGTCTGACCGCCAAGGTCGGGCACTTCTACTCGCCGATGGGTTACGAGTCGATCTGCTCGCCGAACAATTTCTTCCACACCCATTCGTATACGATGCTCTACGGCCAGCCGCAGACCGTGACCGGCGCGACGGCGAAACTCCGCCTGAACAACATCTTTTCGGTGATCGGCGGGGCGCATCAGGGGTGGAACGTCTTCGATGACAACAACAAGTGCTGGGATATCATCGGCGGGTTCGCCTTTGAGGGGGAGCCGGGCAATTCGCTCACCTTTATCGTTTCGACCGGCGACGCGGTGATCGACAACCGGTTCGACCTGCGGAACCTCGAGTACGCCACGGTCGACGGACGTCAGACCAGTTACAGCCTGGTGATCGAAAAACGCCTCTGTCCCGAAATCACCTGGGTTCTGGAACATGACCTGGGAATCGCCGAAGACGGCGCCTACCGGATTGACCGCTGGCACAACAAGATCCGGGACGACGGCCGCTGGTACTCGGTCGTGAACTACCTCTATTTCACACTCGCGCCGAATCTCGATCTCGGAGCGCGCGCCGAATGGTTCTACGACGACGGGCGGACCCGTCTCCTTTCGGGTGAACCGACCTCGGTCGAAATCCCCGATACGGGATACCGCTGGTCCGGCGAGAATGTCGTCGATGTCTCGCTCGGTCTGAACTGGCGGCCGACCGACTGCCTCACGATCCGCCCCGAAGTCCGTTGGGACTACTCGAATATCGAGGCGCTTGACCTGTACGGCAACACTCTCTATAAGGGGATCTACGACAGCTTTTCGGATGACAACCGCCTGACCTACGGCGGCGATGTGATCTTCCACTTCTGAAAGCCCGTTCCCTCCCCCCTTTCAGACGCCCCCGCTTTTCCGGTAAAAGCGGGGGTTTTTTTATCCAAAAAACGGCAGCCTGTTGCAAAATTCCCCAGATTCGTTAAATTATACGTATCTTAAGTCATCGCCGCGCCGGGCGTTCTCCCGCCGCGCGGGCCGGGTCCGGACGGCGCCCGGCGTTCACCGTTCACCCCTCGCTCACGGAGGAATCGAAATGGGCACCAGAATCAAGTTAAATCAGGCGGTCGTTGAGGCTCAGGACCGGCTTAAGAAACTCAAGATGAGCACCGCCCAGATCGGTCTTTCGGTCCGAACCACGAACTGCCTTGACGAGCAGGGAATTTCGACCGTTGAGGACCTTTTAAAATGCCGCCGCAGCGATCTGCTGGCGATCCCGAATTTCGGTGAAAAGACCTTGGAAGAGGTCTTTAAGGCTTTGGAGAAGCTCGGGTTTTACCGCACCGACAAGCCGAAGCCGGGACAGCCCAGCAGCCAGGAATAATGCCGGAAGACAGACTCTCCGCCAAAAAGGCCAATTCGAGGCCCCAAAGCAAGCCGAAGCTGGTTCTCAGGTTTTGGAAACCTTCCGAACTCTGGCTCTTCGGCCCGCTTCTCGTCTTGGGAATTTCTTTTTCGCTTGTCCAGCTCCTGACCTGGGGACTCCCCTCTCTGCGCGAGGCGCGCCGATACACTCCCGCGCGCTGTACGGTGATCGACCGCTACCTCCACAGCCAGATTGTCGAGGGGCAGACCGGATTCCGCCCCGAAATCAGAATCCGGTTCAAAACCCGCGCCGGAAGAGAATTCACCGTCAACGCCTACGACAAGACCACGCTCGACGAGCGGAGCGGATTCGGCTACACATACGAAGACGCCTACAAGATCCTCGCCAAATATACGCCGGGCGAACAGCGGATCTGCCGCTACCTGACCACGGACCCGAATAAGGCGATCCTCAAACGAGACCTCGAAATCTGGCAGTGGCTTTTCCTGACAATCCACGTTTCGCTCGCCCTTTCGGGCGCGGCGGGTCTTTTCTGGATCGCCAGACGGCGGAGCGCCTCACTCGAATGGCTCGTCGAACCGGAAATCAAGCCCGACCGCCCGCCGACGGTTCCCGGTGTCCAGCAGATCAAAGAGAGTCCCGGCATCGATCTTCCCTACCGTCTCCCGATGTTCGTCTCGCCGGTCGCGCAGAACCTGGCCGGTCTAGCACTGACGGCCCTCTGGAACGCGATCGCGTTCTGGACGTTCTTCCATGTCCTGACACACAGGAAAGACCTTACCGACCTGATCCTGGGGATCATCTTCGGCACAATTTTCTGCGGACTGGGACTCCTCGGTCTCGTCATCTTCTTCCGCCGTTCCTTTCGGATTCTGCGAACCGGCGCCACCATTATTGAATCGTCAAACTTCGAAGCCGTGCCGAACCGCCGGTGCCGGCTGGCGCTGCGTCAGTCCGGGCCTCTGACGGCGCGCTCCTATTCGGTCGCACTCTGCTGCGAAGAGATGACCCGCTACACAAAGGGAACCGATGTCCTCACAAACAAGAAAGAGGTTCTCCGGTTTCCCCTCTTCGAGCGGATCGATTTCCACGTTCCTTCCGGCGAGACGTTCTGTGAAGAGTTCTTTATGAAGGTCCCGCTCGGCGCAATGCATTCGTTCATTTCCGACTCGAACGAGATCCGCTGGAAGATTTCGGTTCTGATCAAAACCGGGCGGACGGGAACGATCCTGCGCGAGGCGCCGATCGTCGTCGTGCCCGACAATACGAAATCGGAGAACGGCAGATAAGACGGCTACCCGCCCCTTCCAAAAAACGGCCGCGCCAAAAGGCGCGGCCGTTCTGCGTTCCGCCCGTGCATAACGGAGAATGTTATTCGTTCTCTTCGGCCGGGGCAGGCTCGGCGGGCTGCTGCGCCGACGCGGATTCAGCGGTAGCGGATTCGGCCGGAGCGGCCTCACCGGCTGCAGGCTCGGTCTCGGCGGGAGCTTCAACCTGATCCCCTTCGAGCGAGAAGTCTTCGCTCCCGACCTCGGCGTTCGGGTCGAGCTCACCCGAATCGTCCGGAAGGATCGACTCGGCCGGTTTGATCTCTTCGGGAACCGGCATCGAGACGTAATCGGCGGCGGCCTTCTTGTAGAATTCGCGCGTCAGCGGCTCGTCGAGTTTCGCCAGGCGCTCTTTCGCCTGCCGGGCGAACGGCGTTCCGGCAAATCCGTCAACGATCTGCTGATAGACTCCCTTGGCGGTATCGAGTTTTACATTCACCTCGTCATCGCCGGCGGTCACTGACGCGAGATTCTCCCACGATGAGGCAAGTCCGTAAAGGGCGCGGGCGGCGAGGTTCGTGTCAACCGCCATCTGCGGTGAGGTAACCCCTTCGAAACGCTTGACCGCGTCGCCGAACGTCGATTCCGGATCCATGGCGATCACATCGGCGGAAGCCTTCCCGGCACGGCTGGCGGCCTTTTTCCGTTCGACCTGGTTCTGCCCGGTCTTCAGGACCGCCTCGGCGGCATTGATGCGGATCTCCGCGCCGGCGTCGCCGCGGCTGTAGTGCGCCGCCAGCGTATCGTACGGTTCAACCGAAGGGAGCCCGGTCAGAATCGCCTGCTGCGAGGAAATCGCGTACGCCTGGTCGAAATCCTGCTGGAACTTTTTCGGTTTCCCGTAAAAATAGGTGCGTAGGAAGACGACCGCGGCAACCGCCACTAAAATCAGAAGAAATGTCTGGAAACATTTTTCCCGGTTCTCTTTGAAGTAGTTTCCGGTCGAAACGAGAAGCTTTTCAAGGCTGTTGGCTTCTTGCACAGGAGTTTTCATAGGAATCGTCGACTTTTTCAATGCGGGTGAACAAACGGGGAAAACGCCGGTTTTGCCCCTCTTTTTTCAAAACGAAAAACGCGCGGCGCCTTTGAGCCTCCCTCAAAAGCGCCGCGCTGATTATAAATGGAATGGGCTAAAGGGTCAAGGTCGTTTGATTCCGGTCAGCCGCGGTTCTGCGCACTCAAAAGGCGGAGAAAGAAATAGATGAACTGAAAGAACGCCGAAAGCATCGCGGCGACATAAGTGAGCGCCGCGGCACCCAGGACGTTCCGCACATAGGTCATCTCGCGCTCATCAACCAAACCGAGCGCCGCCAGATGCTTCTTGGCGCGGCTACTGGCGTTGTACTCGACCGGCAGGTTGATGATCTGGTAGACCGCGGCGAACCCGAAAAGCGCCACACCGACCCAGGCGAGCTGTAAAATGTTCAGCCCGAGCCCGGCGAGGAGAAAATAGAACGAAAACTGGCTGCCAAACCGCGCGATCGGAAACGCCGCCTGGGTCAGCCCCAGAAAAAGGTAGTTCTGATCATGCTGAATCGCGTGCCCCGCCTCGTGCGCCGCAATCCCGACGTCGGCCAGAGACGTGCCGTCATAGATATCGGCGCTCAGACAGATCCGCCGGTTCTGCGGGTCGTAATAGTCGGTCAGCGCGCCGGCGTTGATCTTCTGAATCGGGACATTCCGCAGCCCCGCCGAGTCGAGGATGATCCGCGCGGCCTCCGCGCCGGAAATCACGCCTTCGCCACCCATACGGGTGCGGTATCGGGCGGGCACCTTGCGCGCGGCGGCATACCGGCTCTTAACCAGCCCCTGCGCAAACATCGCCAGGAGCATCGGAACGCCGAAACACAACAGATAGAGATGCATAGGAAACCTCTTTAATCAGACAAAGGGAGCGTTCCGGGAACCATATAGTAAAGATTCGGAGCCGAAAGGGCCCTGACCAGCGAACCGGCCTGGCCGAGCGCGTTCTCGGCGCCGGTCTCGGCGCCGAGAACCGAAAGAACGCTCTCCTGTTTCTTATACCGGACAACCTGAACATCCTCCTGGGACACCTTCAATTCGTCTTTGATCATCGCCTCGGCCGCGTCCTGCAGAAACCCGATCTCGTCGATCAGTCCGAGCCGTTTCGCCTCGGCGGCGGAATAGACGCGCCCGTCGGCCAGAGTACGGAGGGGATCCGCCCCATCCGGGGCCACGGCAGCTTCCGCAGCGGATTCCGCGGGGGCATCTTCCGCGGCAGCGACATCTTCCCCCGCGCCGTTTTCCCCTTCGGTTTTCGGGGCAAACGCGGGCCGCCCCTTGCGCACAACGCTGAGGAACTGTTCATACGCCTCGTCAATCAGCCCCTGCCAGATCGAACGCTCCTCGTCGGACATCGGGCGGGTGAAATCCCCCATCCCCTTGTTTTTGCCGCTGACGATATAGTTGCTCTTCACCCCGATCTTTTCGCAGAGAACCGAAGCGTCCATCATCATCGAGATCACCCCGATCGACCCGGTAATGGTCGAGCGTTCGGCGAAGATCTTATCGGCGGCCATCGAGACGTAATACCCGCCGCTGGCGGCAATCCCCGCCATACTGACGTAGACGGGAACTTTCCGTTCCTCTTTCAGCTTGCAGAGCAGGTCATAGTAGTAGTCGCTCCCCGAAATCGTCCCGCCGGGAGAATTCACGCGGAGAACCAGCCCCGAAAGACGGTCGTCCTCGTACGCCTTTTTGATGCAGTTGCGGATGAATCCGAACTCGCTTTCGGTAATCGTCCCTTCGATCGGCAGAACGACGATCTTCTTCGGCGAGGCGTCGGTTCCGGCAAGAACCTTTTCGACGGGAATGTTTTTGATTTCATCGTCGGTTGAAATCCCCTTCACGGAAACGAGGACGCCGATCACTCCCAGAAGGAAAAGTCCGCCCAGACAGATCAGAAGAAGCGAGCCACACCAGAGGAGGAGTTTGCCGATCCCTTTCCAAAACGGGCGGCGGGGGCGGCGCGGCGCGTCCGACCGGTACCGGGTTTCCCCTTCCGGAAAGGGAGGATAGGGGGGATCCTGATTATCGGGCGGAAGAAAAGGAGAACTCTCATCGTTCATAATCGATATCCTTTATAAAGATGTTTGAAGCGGATCCCGCCAAACGGGAGACGGAACCCGCGGGAAGGTTCATTTGTATTTCAGCTCCAGAGTTTCCGGTCGAGCGCGCGGTAGCTGACCGACTCGTACAGATGTTCCGTCGATATCTGCTCGGCGCCGTCCAGATCGGCGATCGTCCGGGCGATCCGAAGGATCTTATCGTGGGCGCGCGCCGAAAGTCCGAAATCGCGCATCGCGTTCTCAAGGATCTTCTCCCCTTCCGCGTCGAGCCGGCAGTATGTCACGATCTGCCGGTGCGTCATGTCGGCGTTATAGCGCGCCTTGCTCCGCGCGAAGCGCTGGTTCTGTATTTCGCGTGCGCGCATCACCTCTTCGAGAATCGACGCGCTCGAGCGGCCCGGTTCCCGCGATGCGAGCTCCTTGTAGTCGAGCGGCGGCACCTCAATGTGAATGTCAATCCGGTCGAGGAGCGGGCCGCTGATCTTGGCCATGTACCGTTCGACCTGGGGGGGGGAACAGCGGCAGACGCGCCGCGTGTCGTTCCGGTAGCCGCAGGGGCACGGGTTCATCGCCGCGATCAGGATGAAGTCGGAAGGGAACGTCTCGACGTGGTTCGCCCGGGCGATCGTCACCCGGCCGTCTTCGAGCGGCTGGCGAAGCACTTCAAGAGTACGTCGGCTGAATTCGGGAAGCTCGTCCAAAAAGAGGACGCCGTAATGCGCCAGACTGATCTCGCCGGGGACCGGATGACTCCCGCCGCCGACCAGCCCCTGTACGCTGATCGTATGATGCGGTTCGCGGAACGGCCGTGTTCCGATCAGGGGGAGGTTCGGTTTGAGAAGACCGAGCGCCGAATAGATCCGGGTCGTCTCGAGCGACTCGCTCAGCGTGAACGGCGGGAGGATCGTCGGGAACCGCTTGGCGAGCATCGTCTTCCCTGTCCCGGGCGGACCGATCATCAGGACGTTATGCCCCCCGGCGGCTGCAATGGTCAGTGCGCGCTTGGCGGTGTCCTGCCCGCGCACATCGGCGAAATCGACGTCGTAGCGGGTCAGTTCAACGAACTCCTCTTCCCGCAGATGGGCGATCGGCTCCATTTCGAGTTCGCCGGAAAGGTAACCGATCGCCTCGGCCAGATGAGTGTACGGAACGACCTCGATCCCCTCGACCACCGACGCTTCCCGCGCGTTCACCGCCGGAACCAGAAAGGCGCGCAGATGCTGCTTTGCGGCGGCCATCGCCATCGCCAGCACTCCCTTGCAGCCGCGCACAGAACCGTCGAGCGCCAGTTCGCCGACGATCGCACAGTCGCCGAAGAAGTCGGAATCGAACTCCCCTCCGGCGGCGATCATCCCCAGGGCGATCGGCACATCGAACGAAGCGGCCTGTTTCGGCATGTCGGCGGGCGCCAGGTTCACCAGGATGCTGTGGGAGGGAACGGTATAGCCCGAATTTTCAATCGCACGCGAAACGCGGTGTGTGCTCTCCTTCACGACAGTTTCGGGCAGACCGACGATCGTCACACCGTCTTTGCCGCGGCGCGAGACGTCGACCTCCACATCGACCGGAACCGCTTCAATTCCAAGGAGCGAATAGGTCTTGAGTTTGACGAGCATCAGTACACCTCGTCGGCGGTCAGGTCATCAAAGGTCTGGCGTTTTCGAATCAGGCGGGGTTGGCCGTCTTCGATCAGAACTTCGGCGGCGAGCGGTTTCGAGTTGTAATTCGACCCCATCATAAAGCCGTACGCCCCCGCCACTCCGAAGACGACAAGATCGCCGACCTCGGCGCTCGGCAGACGCCGCTTTTCGACGTATCCCCCCTCTTTCTGCGTGAAGATGTCCCCCGATTCACAGAGGGGGCCGCCGACAATCACCTCGGCCTCCGGCGCTCCGGCTTTTGCGCCGGCGACCGCGATCGGGTGATACGAACCGTACATCACCGGACGGACAAGGTTGTTGAATCCCGCGTCGAGCAGATAGAACAGGTTTTCCCCCTGATTCTTCACCGCGCGGATTTCGCTGATCATATATCCGCTTTCGGCAACGATGTACCGGCCCGGCTCGATTTCAAGACGGATCGGATGGCGGTAGACCTTCGCCAGAAGGTCAAGCTTTTCGCGCCAGATCCGGTGATATTCCGCCAGATCGACATATTCGCCGTCATCGTTGTACGGAACCGGAAGTCCTCCGCCGCAGCTGATCACATGAATCCGGGGCCCGGCGGCAAGCCCGGCGCGGTCCATCGCCTCGCAGACCGAGGCGAGATGCTCCAAGTCGGTACCCGACCCGATATGCATGTGAAGCCCTTTCACCTTCAGGTCGAAGTGGGACGCCAGTTCAATGGCGCGCATCAGGTCTTCATGCCAGATCCCGTGTTTCGACTGATCGCCGCCGGTATTCGTCTTCTGGCTGTGCCCATGCCCGAAACCGGGATTGATGCGGAGCGTGATTTCCCGTCCCGGCGCCCGTTCTCCCAACTGCCATATCATATCCATCGAACCGCAGTTCACATGGACCGGGTATTCCCCCGCGATCAGATCGAGCGCATCGCGGTCGAAGATGTCGGCGGTATAGACGATCGGATCCGGATCGTCCGGATTCTCCGCCTTGACCGGCCATCCGGCGGCGACCGCCCGGCGGATCTCCATCGCGCTGACCGCATCGACCGCCGCGCCCGCCTCGCGGATCAGTTTGAGGATCGCGATATTCGAGCAGGCTTTCTGCGCATATCGGACGGTATCGAACATCGCCAGATCGGCAATCCGCTCTTTGATCTTCGCGGCATCGTAAACGAAGAGAGGGGTACCGAACCGGCGCGCCAGATCGGCGGCCGGCAGACCGGCGATTTCGGAGCAACGATTTGAAAATTTCACTTTTTCGGGCATGGCAATAACTTTTCAAAGGAATCTGACAACAATACGCTCCCCATTTTCCCATAAAAAAGCGAACCGCGCAAGGAGCGGATCCCGGAAAAACCGCCGCCGGGGGTTTTGAACTTTTCATCCGAATGGTATACTCCCGACATGACCGCATGAAATAACGCCGCCCCCGCGGCGGTCCTCTCCCGGAAAGGAACACGCCATGCCGGAATACGACAAATCGAAACAGCTCGAAGTGGTGACGAACGACCGGTTCATCTGCGACCTGGTCGGAATCAAACTTGAAGAGGTCGGTCCGGGGTTCGCCCGCGCCGGGCTCGAAATCCGGAAAGACCACCTCAACGGGGTCGGGATCGTGCAGGGGGGCGTAATCTATTCGATCGCCGACTACGCCTTCGCCGCTGCTTCGAACTACTGCGACGAAAAGGTCGTCGGAGTCGACACATCCATCTCGTTCGTCCATTCGGCCCGCAGCGGCCGGATCTACGCCGAGGCGAACGAAATCAGCCGGAGCCGGAGCTTTTCGGTCTGCCGGGTCAGCGTCTATGACGGCGAGGGGAACCTCATGGCGATCATGAACGCCCGCGGTTATGTGATCCGGCCGAAATGACGTTTTTCCGCGCCCGTAAAAAAAACGCCGCGCGGGGCGGCGTTTTCGGGCAAACCGTTTTGCCGGATCCCTTTTCAGATGTTCGGTTTAAACGCGGCGAACTCTTCCGAAATCTTAATGTGCTGCGGGCAGACTTCTTCGCAGCTCCGGCACGCCACGCAGTTGTCGGAACGCTGTTCCTCGGGAATCAGGTTCAGCTCGTTGCGGATGTAGTAGTCGTTCCCCTTCATTTTCAACTCGCTGCAAAGGGTGAGCATTTTCGGTATCTCGATCCCCATCGGGCAGTGCGGTACGCAGTAGCGGCACCCGGTACACGGAATCGTCTTGCTGTCGGCCAGTTTATCGGCGACCTCTTTCAGCGCCGCCAGCTCGCCGGTATTGAGCGGCTCGGTATGGCTGAAACAGTTCAGGTTGCTCGCCAGCACGTCGGGAGTTGACATTCCCGAAAGGATGACAACCACTTCGGGGATCGTCCGCAGGTAGTTGAACGCCCAGTCGGCGGGAACGCTCCCCGGGCGCTTTTCGGCTAAAAAAGCCGCGTCTTCGTCGGAAAGGTTTGCCAGACGCCCGCCGCGCAGCGGTTCCATCACCCAGACCGGAAGACCGTACTCTTTCAGCATTTTGACCTTTTCACCCGCCTGCTGAAACGTCCAGTCGAACCAGTTCAGCTGGATCTGGCAGAATTCCATCTCGTCAGCGTAGCGGTCGAGAAACCGCCGCATCGTTTCGAGCGAACCGTGGGTCGAGAAGCCAAGATGCCGGATCCGGCCCTTGTCGCGCTGTTCCCTGAAATACGCCATATGTCCGTATTTCGCCTCGTCCAGATAATTCACAATGTCGGCGTTATCGACGTTGTGCATCAGGTAGAAGTCGAAATAATCGGTTTTGCACTTTTTGAGCTGCTCTTCAAAAATCTCTTCCTTTTTGGCGTAGCTCGACGCATCGTATCCGGGAAACTTATTGGCGAGAAAATAACCCGCACGCGGATACTTTGAAAGGATCTCCCCGGCGGCGCGTTCCGAGTTGCCGTTGTGGTACGCCCAGGCAGTGTCGAAATAGTTGACTCCGGCGGCAATCGCTGTCTCGAACATCTTGGCCGAGGTTTCGAGATCGACCTTTGAGTAGTCCCCGTCGAGAATCGGAAGACGCATCATTCCGAAACCAAGCTGGGAGATTTCCAGTCCCTTAAAACTGTTCCGTTTCATCACTTTCTCCTCGTCATGCGATGGTTAAAAGAGCCTTCCCGGTTCCGGTTCCTCCGGTTCGGTCCGGGCGGCGGATCCGATCAGTTCGAGAAATTCCTCTTCGGACAGAACCGGCACCCCGAGTTGCCGGGCGGCTGCGAGCTTGCTCCCCGCCTCGGCCCCGGCGACAACCCAGTCGGTTTTCTTCGAGACCGATTTCGAAGCTTTTCCCCCTTTCCGGCGTATCAGTTCCTCAATCTCGGAACGGGAGAACCGGATCAGCGTTCCGGTTACGACGAGCGTCTTCCCGTCCAGCGGGAGTTCCCCTTCCCCGCCGGAGGCCGGCTCGCCGGCGCATTCGGTTTCAACGCCGAGCGCGCGCAGTTCATCAAGAAGCGCGATATTCTCGGGATCGTCGAAAAAGTCCGCTATGTTCTCGGCGATCACCCCGCCGATATCGGGGATTGTACTGAGCTCCTCGCGTGTAGCGGCCGACAGGTTTTCAATCGACTTGTATTTCGCGATCAGAACGCGCGCGGTCTGTTCGCCGACGTTCCGCAGCGCCAGCGCGTTCAGCAGGCGCGCCGGTCCCGCCTTTTTACTCTTTTCGATTGCGGCAATCAGGTTTTCGGCGGACTTTTTCCCCATGCGGGGCAGGCGGCTCACCTCATCGACCTGAAGACGGTACAGATCGACAATCGACCTGATGAGCCCCGATTCGATCAGAAGGGCGACGGCCTTGCCGCCGAGTCCGTCGATATCCATCGCCTCTTTCGACGCGAAGAATTCGACCCGCCGCTGCAGTTGCGCCGGGCATTGCGCGTTCGGACACCGGATCAGGATTCCTCCCTCCTCTTTGACCAGCGCCGTTCCGCAGGCAGGGCATTCGGAGGGGAACTGATACACACGGCTGCCGGCGGCGCGGTGTTCCGGCTCGGCACGCACCACGTGCGGAATGATCTTCCCCGCCTTTTCGACCACCACGCGGTCGCCGACGCGGATATCTTTCCGCGCAATCTCGTCGGCATTGTGCAGCGAGGCGCGCGACACTACGCTCCCGGCGATTTCGACCGGATCGAGTTCCGCCACGGGCGTGACTTTCCCCGTCTTGCCGACCTGGACGCGAATCTCGCGCACCGTCGTTTCCGCCTCGTATTTTTCGAACTTGTACGCAATCACCCAGCGGGGAAATTTCGATGTGCTTCCCAGTCGCGCGCGCTGGCCGAAATCGTCGACTTTCAGAACAATACCGTCGGTCTCAAAGTCGAGTTCGTGAAGCCTTTCGATCATCTCGCGCGCGTAGGCGGCTGCGGCGGCAAAGGTGGCGCACCGCCGCATCAGTGGGGAGGTGGCGAACCCCAGCCTGCGGAGTTTTTCCATAAACTCGGAATGGGTCGACACCCCCAGCCCGTCGGTACTCCCGACCGAATGGGCAAAGAAGCGGAGTCCGCGCGCGGCACAGACCGCCGGATCTTCCTGCTTGATGCTCCCGGCAGTCAGGTTCCGTGTGTTGGCGAACGGTTTTTCCCCCTTTTCGGCCTGGATCAGGTTCAGACGGATCAGTTCCGAGTTCGGCATGTATATCTCGCCGCGCACTTCGAGCGTTTCGGGGGCGCCGTCAGCCAGGCGGAGGGGAACATCGCGGATCGTCCGGACATTGTCGGTAATGTCGTCCCCCTGAATTCCGTCGCCGCGGGTCACTCCGCGGGTCAGAACGCCGTTTTCATAGAGGATCGAGGCGGCGACTCCGTCGATTTTGAGCTCGTCGACCCAGGCGACCTTTTCGCCCTGCAGGAGCTTTTCAATCTTCCCGCCGTATTCGAAGAGTTCCCCTTCGCTGTACGTGTTTTCAATCGAAAGCATCGGCACCTGATGCGTGACCACCTGACGCTGGCCGGAGAGCTTTTCCCCAACCCGCGCCGTGGGACTGTCGGCCCGTACGGTTTCGGGAAACGCGCGTTCGAGTTCACGCAGCGCCTTCATGAGACGATCGTAGTCGTGGTCGGGAATCTCAGGCTGATTCTCGGCGAAGTAGGCGCGGTCAAGACGGCGGATCTCGTCGGCCAAAAGATCGACAGCAGCGCCCGGTGAAGGACCGAGTGCGGTCAGACGGTCGTAAACCGCCGCCAGGGGGGGCGAAACCGCACCGGACTCGGTAAACAGATTTTTCTCTATGATCGACTGAACTTCGGACACCGGCCTTGTACTCCGAGCGGTTAAAGACTCCGCCGCCGCGGTTCTCAAAGCGCGGCAACGGCAATACGGTACTGATTCTAAGATATTCCCAATGGAAAATCAAATGGAAAAGATCAGTCCTGCTTGACCCAGCCCGATTCCGAAAGATGCTCGGTCTGCGTCTCGAACGAGGTCTGCTGGGGCGAATAGCGGTTCAGGTCCGACTGCGCGTGGGCCTCCTGGCGCATCTGCGCGGCATTCTCGAAAAGCTCTTCGGGTGCGGCGACCAGATCCGGCTCCATCCGCTCCTCGCAGATCTGCTGATCGCGCAATTCTCCCGGCACGAGATTCTCGGAAATGAAATCGACTCCCGGCCAGAGGTACCACGGCGTCTTAACCGCGTACATCACCGTCTTGGTCTTTTTCCCCTCCATCGCCAGACGGATTTTATATGTTCCCGAATAGGTCACATTGTGCGAAATCGGAGTCCGGCCGATCTCCTGGTCATTGACCCAGACCGTCGCTCCCGGCGGATCGGTGCGGATCGTCAGACGGCGGCGTACGCCGTTGCATCCCGTTCCCGCTGTCAGAAGGAGAAGCGCACCGAAAAGAAGACCGAGCGTAACCGGCGCGGCTCGGAGATTCATCGTTCGAAAACGGGTCATCGGCTTTCAGGGCGTTCTTTCGTAAACGGCGGACGGTGAAAACAAAAACGGGGCGGCTCTCCCCCTGAAACCGGGGGAGAAAACCAAGCGGAACCAACGTAGTTTTTAGTCTTTCTCCCGGTTCCGTTCAAGGTCAATCCTCATGCATCATCCGCCGGAGAACCGGCGCGATGAGGAACATGACGATCCCGGCAAGGAAAGGTACCGCCGCCAGAATCAGGAAGTAGTCGGCAAGCCCCTTCTTAAAACAGAACTGGAGCGAGTCTCCCGCACCCAGGATCGAGGCGAGCGAGCCGGAAAGGTAGCCCGCCACCGCGCTCGAAAGGAACCAGAGCCCCATTAGGAACGAGGCGTACCGCGGGGGCGAGAGCCGGGTGACCATCGAAAGGCCGACCGGCGACAGACAGAGTTCCCCGACGGTACAGAGGACATAAGTAATCAAAAGCCACTGCGCCGCGGCATTCCCGGCGGTTTCGCTCGACTGGATCGCGCCGCCGACCATGAAGAGAAACGCCATCGAAAGGACGACCAGACCGATTCCGAACTTGACCGGCGTCGAAGGTTCCAGATTCCGTTTCCCCAGGAAGAGCCAGAGTCCGGCAAAGACCGGTCCTAAAATGACGACCACCAGCGGGTTGACCGACTGATACCAGGTCGAGGGGAAAGTCCAGACCGTCGATTCGGAATCGACCTGAGAAAGACGCGCCCTCTCCCTTTCGGCGTTCTCCTCTTTCAGAATGTCGTTTTCGCTCCGCCCTTCCTCTTCGGCGCGCGCTCTAACCCGCGCGCGGTCATCCCGCGCCTCGCGGAGCAGCTCTTCCATTGTCGGAATTTCAAGGCCGAGCGGCGCCAGATCCGCCTTCCTGCGCGCAATGTTCGCCTTTTCGAGCGCCGACGAAGCGGCGTTAATCGAATCGGCGGTCATATGCGCCGCGGCGCTGAACTGCGCGGCGGCATCGGCAAAATCGTAGTCGGCCCGGAGTTCTTCCAACAGCTCGGTGCGGGTTTCTTCGATCTGCTGCCGGACCAGTTCCATCGTCCGGTTCACTTCCAGAACATTCCGTTTGGTATCTTCAATCGCGCGAACGGCATCGTTTTCATCTTCGTTCGGAAGGAACATCCCACTCAGCCCGCGGGCGATTTTCTGCGGCACGATGCGGTTTGTCTCCTTCTTGGCGAACGTCGTCAGGGACGAACCCGCCTGCTCAAAGACCGACCAGAAGGCAATGCTGAAAACCGAAAGAATCAGAATGACGCCGATCCGGTCGATCTCCTTCCGCGTCAGGGGCGCCTGAGCCGGCGCCGGTGCGGCCGGCTCGTTTTCGGCGGCGGCCTCTTCGCGCTGGGTCATCCCGATATGTCCCAGGTACTTCGGGCGGAGGAACGAGTAGGTGCAGAGCCCGAAGATCATTCCGAGCGAAGCGACCCCGAATCCCCAATGCCAGCCGAACTTCTCGGCGACTGTTCCGGCGACGAACGGCGCGAGGAAGGCGCCGACATTGATCCCCATATAGAAGTAGGTGAACGCGGCGTCACGGCGTCTGTCTTCCGGACCGTAGAGCTGGCTGACCATCACCGAGATACACGGTTTAAAGAACCCGTTTCCGACGGTAATCAGCGCAAGCCCCGCAAAGAAGACAAGCGAGGTGCTCGGCGACGATGCGAACGTGATCGCCGAATCGGCGTGAGCGCGGAATATTTCGGTTCCCCAGAGAGCCATTTCTCCGAGCGCCATCAGAATCCCCCCCAGAACGACGCTCCGGTGCGGGCCGATGAAAC
>ONWH01000106.1 GCA_900321495.1 uncultured Planctomycetota bacterium | reverse complement strand
GGCCGAACCGCCGGGACGGGTCACGCCGTGCGAACCGTTCACCTCGCCGATCGGAAAAAGATGCGGGATATTCTCCGACTCGTACCAGATTGTCCCTTTCAATCCCCCGTTGTTATGCTGGGCACAAAGGGCGATCTCGAGCGGTTCGGCGGCAAGCTCGATTCCGTGATCACGGTAGAGTTCGATTGCGCCGGGATTCATTCTCGCCAGCCGGGCGAGCGGAGTCGCCAGAAGCGCGTTCGACTTTCGCAGATAGTCCTGCGCCTCCGGCTCGAGCGTCTCGAGCGAAAAGTCCGCCGGATCGGTCCGGTAGTCAAGAAAGACGCGCCGCCCCAAAACCGCCGTCTCGTAAAAGACCGCCATATCGATCAAGGAGGAACCGCCGGGAAGTTTTCGCGCATCGAAGGGCCACTGATACCCTTTCAGAAAGACGAGACTGTTGATTTCCCCGGCCGTAGCCCGGTAATCCCGCAGAAACTCCCGCTCTCCGCTCATGCCGTCCGGCTCCGTCGAAATGAACCGGGGAAGCGCCTGCATGTAGGTGCCGGAGACGTTCCACCGGAACGAATTCGGCCGATCGCAGATCGGATCGATATCAACCTTGCGTGCCGAAATATCGGTAACCGAAGCGAGCCCGAACTGACTTTCGGGGAGCGAAGCTGCGGCCGCTCCGATCTCCAGCGCCAGGCCGATCGCGCCGAACTGCGAGGCAGGATAGACGCTCGATTCATAGAGCCCTCCCGGTCCGCCGACGGCAAAGAGGAGATTTTCACAGCAATACGGTTCCAAAGTCCCGTCAACCGTATTGACCGCGATCACGCCGCAGAGGCGGTGACAGTTCGCTGAGGAGGAATAAGTGACAAGTTTCACCGCCGAACGGTTTTCAAGGATCGGAATTCCTTCCCTTTTGACCTGCCGCAAGAGGGCGCGGCACATCTCGCGCGAGGTATACGGTCCGCAACTGGTCGCTCGGCGGAGCGGGTCGTGATCCGTCTTATACCCGATATACTCCCCGAACCGGTTCTGCGGAAAAGGAACGCCCAAATTGACCAGATGGAAAAACGCGCGCGTTGAGCACGCCGCTTCGGTCAGCGCAACAAGCGGATCGGTACTCCCGCCGCTGAGATAGGTTCGGGCCAGGTCGCGGGGAGAGTCCGCCTCATGGCCGTAAAGCCCCAGTTTATAGTAGGTTTGCTTGTCGCTTCCGGCATTGACCGAGGTGCCGAGCCGGACACCTTCGGTCAGAATCGCGGTCTCCCCGATTCCTTCGGCACGGAGCCGCAACGCCGCCGCCAGACCGGCGGCTCCGCTGCCGAGAACGATCGTATGAATCTTTTTGACCGGAAGGGTTTTCATTACTGTGAACCTGAATGGCTTTGGAACGGAGTTTTAGGAAAATTGCAGCGTCCCGACCAGTTCTGCGGGAGACGAAACGCCCGCCTCGTCCAACAGGCGGGGCAACTCCTCCAAAATGCGGATCGGGGCATCGGGCCTGTAAAAGTTCGCCGTACCGACTTCCACCGCCGAAGCGCCGGCCACAAGAAATTCCATCACATCGCCGGCCGACTCAATCCCGCCGATCCCGATCACCGGGATTTTCACTGCGCGGAAGATCTGGCTGACACAGCGCAGCGCGACCGGCTTGACCGCCGGACCGCTGTATCCGGCGTATCCGTTGGCGATTCTCGGAACCCGGCGGCGCCAGTCGACGGCCAGACCGTAAAGCGTATTGATCGCCGAAATCATATCGGCTCCGCCCGCTTCGGCCGCCATGGCCACATCCGCGATCGAGGTCACGTTCGGCGAAAGTTTCACACAAAGGGGAAGAGTGCAGCATTTCTTCATCCGTGAAACGATTCTTTCGCAGAGTACCGGATTCGTTCCAAAATCGACCCCGCCCGAAACATTCGGACAGCTGACATTCATTTCGAGCGCTGCGATCCCTTCGGCCGCCGCGAATTTTTCGGCGAAAAGACCACACTCCTCAACCTTTTTTGCGGCAAAACTGACAATGATCGGCGCGCCGACACCCCGAAGCCAGGGAAGCTTCTTCGCCAGAAACTCATCAATTCCGTCGTTATCGAGCCCGATGGCATTCAAAAGCCCGGCGGTTACCTCAACCGTGCGCGGAGGTCTATTCCCGTTACGGGGGGAAAGAGTGATCGTCTTGGGAATGATTCCTCCCAGGCGGGAAAGGTCATAAAGTCCCGCGGCCTCTTTAGCGTACCCGAACGTTCCCGATGCGGTCAGGATCGGATTCGGCAGAGTCAGAGAGCCGAGTTTAACTGAAAGGTTCTTCTTGGACATGGTCTGCTTTCTTGTCGGTTGGCATCGGGAACCGCTTCCGCTGAACCTGAAAGAAGACGGTCCCCGTTCTCTAAAGTCTACCCCGTTTCAGGCGAGTTTTAAAGAGGGGAGCAAAACAGAAACGGGACGCCGAAACGCATTTGCGGATTTGATCCCTTTCTGGTACAATACACTCGCTCACGGGAGCCTGACAGAAACAAAAAAACGGCCCGTTCCCGTTCATATTTCCAAGGGGGTACAATGCGAAAAAATTTACTGCTGTCTCTTCTCGGGGTTCTCCTCTGCGCCTTCGCCGGAACCGTCTCGGCAGAACCGCAGCGGAAACCTACCCCGATGCGTCCGAGCGAACTGATGTGCGAGAATCTTGTCGATCCGGTCGGAATCGACACCCCGTTCCCTCTCCTGAGCTGGAAATTCACCACCGACGGGGCAAAACTGAAAAACTGCAACCAGACAGCCTATCGGATACTGGTTTCCTCGTCCGACTCCGCTTTGATCGATGAAATCGCCTCCGAAATCGTCTGGGACTCCGGCTGGGTCGAATCGGACCAGACACGCAACATAAAATATGGCGGTACCCCTCTCGAATCAAACAGCACCTACTACTGGAATGTCCGGGTGAAGGACAATAAGGGCGGGGAGTCGACCCCAAGCACCATCGGCAAATGGACAACGGCCCTTCTCGATCCGTCCGAATGGTCCGCCGAATGGATCGGCACCGGTCTCGACTATACCGCTCAGGACGACGGTTCGTCCCGTCCGTTCGACCCCTGGTTTCGAAAGACATTCGAACTTGAGTCGCGTCCCGACAAGGCGCTTCTCCATCTTGCCTCCGTCGGATATCATGAATTGTATGTCAACGGTGTTAAAGTCGACGATGCGGTTCTCTCCCCCTGCGCGACCGACCACAAGCACCGCGCGCGGTATATCACCTACGACATCGCTCCGTTCCTCGTTCCCGGCAAGAATGTGATCGGCGTCTGGCTCGGCGCCGGCTGGAGTATTTTTCCCGACTACAAAGTTGAAGGACGTCCGAACGCTCCGATCTTCAAAGCCCAGTGCGACATTGTCACCGGACGGGAAACTCAGCGGCTCGTCACCGATGCCACCTGGAAATGCGCACTGAGCGGCAACAAGCTCCTCGGACAGTGGTGGTTCGCCCAGTTTGGCGGCGAGTACCAGGACGGGGATATCAGTACCACTGACTGGGCGCAGATATCGTTCAATGATTCCGGCTGGGTCGAAAGCATTGTCTGCCATCCCAACTTGACTGTCTCGGCTCAGCAGGTCGAAAAGAACCGTGCGATCACACTCCTTTCGCCGATTGAAATCGCCAAAATCGGTGAAGACACCTGGCGGATCGATATGGGAAAAATCTTCACCGGCGCGATGGAAATAGACGTCACCGGAAATCCGGGCGATGTAATCGAGTTCAGCTTCTCGGAATATCCCGATGTTGAGATGACATTCGGCCTTTTCAGCCGGATCAGAATCGGCCAGTCGGGGCGCGCCACCTTTAAGAACCGGTTTAACTACAGTGCCGGCCGCTGGATCACTGTCCGCGGACTGAAAAAGGAGCCGACGCGCGATCAGTTCCGCGGTTGGATGATCCGTACCGATTACAAACCGGTCTCCTCGTTCCAGTGTTCCGACGATCTGCAGAACTGGATCTACAACACTGTGACATGGACCTACGAAAACCTCTCGCTCGGGGGATATGTCGTCGACTGCTCTCAGCGCGAACGGATGGGATACGGCGGCGACGCTCACGCCACATGCGAAACGGGAATGCTCAATTACCGTCTTGAAGCTTTCTACAAGAAGTGGATGGAGGACTGGCGTGATGTGCAGGGGGTACACCTCGACTGGCTCAACGACATTGAAAACATCAATCCGGGACAGGTCGACGACGCCAACCGGGGCGTTCTTCCGAACACCGCCCCGACCTATTTCGGCGGTGGCGGCCCGGCCTGGGGCGGCATTGTTGTCACACTTCCCTGGTTCTACTACAGCTATTACGGCGACAAAGAAATCCTTTCGCAAAACTTCGAGCTGATTACCCGTTGGCTCGCATTCTTTAACAGTTATGTGACCGACGGTCTTCTGCGCTGTTACGGCGACCAGTGGGCATTCCTCGGTGACTGGCTCTGGCCGGGCGCGCCTGACGGAGTAGATCCGGACAAAGAGGAAGCCGTCTGTCTGAACAACATGTATCGGATATTCAATCTCCGAACCGCCGCAAAGATCGCCCATGAACTGAACGAGACCGAAAAGGAGGAACTCTGGACCCGTCTGGCTGATGAGGGGCAGCGCGCGGTGCACGAAAAGTACTTTCATCCGGAAGACGCCTCGTACGGAAGCGGTCGGCCGGCAATTCTGGCGGCGGCGCTCATCGCCGAGATTCCTCCCGCCGAAGAACTGCCGCGGGTCAAAAAGCGGCTGGAAGAACGAATCTTAAAGGAGGACGGCGGCCATGTCGGGGTCGGCATCACCGGCGGGGCGCTTCTCTTCCGCTGGCTGCGTCAGGAAGGCCGGGACGATCTGATCTACACCATGGCATCGCAGACCGAATACCCCGGCTGGGGCTTCATGCGGGAAAACGACGCGACAACCATCTGGGAAGCGTGGGAACTGAGGCGCCCGGGGCACTCCCTCTGCCACAGTTCGTATCTGTACATCGGCTCGTGGTACATTGACTCGGTACTCGGAATCCAGTCCGATTCCGAAGTCCCGGGATTTAAAAAGATTGTCATTCACCCCCCGAAGTATAACGACACACCGCTTCAGTGGGCTCGCGGGCACTTTGATGCGCCGACCGGAAAGATCAGCGTCAACTGGCACAAGCAGACTGTCAACAAGACGTTCTACCTGAGCGTCACCATTCCGGTCAACACTACCGCCACCGTTTTCGTCCCCTCCGACGGCTCCGTTGCGTCCACGGGGGGCGTTTCCCCGATCGGGACGGTTCCCGGCTACACAATCTTCCAGGTCGGTTCGGGACACTATGAATTCAAAAGCCGGATGAAACAATCATTCTGACCTTTCGGGAGAATTGCCATGGTTGAGTTCCGTAAAATCGCATCGTTCCGTTCCCTTGAGGATTTCCGCGATTACGTCAACGCCGTCGGCGCGGGGATTCCCGTTCCCGATGCGGCCGCCGCTGCCCCTTCGTCCTTCAAGGAGCCGTTTCACTACACAAGCGGGATTACCGGCCGAACAACCACACTGGCAAACCGGTGGGCGATTCTCCCGATGGAAGGATGGGACTGTCTGCCTGACGGCGCGCCGAGCGGAACCGCCAGGCGCCGCTGGCTCCGGTTTGCCGAAAGCGGCGCTTCGCTCATTTTCGGGTGCGAGGCCGCAGCTGTCATGAAAGAAGGAAAAGCGAACACGCGCCAGATGACGATCACGCGCGAAACCTTCGAAGCGATCGGCACGCTCCGTGAAGAGATGGTCAAGCGCCACACATCATTGTACGGCGGCCGGCCGATGGTGGGGCTCCAGCTGACCCACTCGGGCCGGTTCAGCAAGCCGAACGACGACACCCGTTTGGAATCGCGCACAGCGTACCGCCATCCCTATCTCGACGAGAAGTTTCACTGTACCGAAAAGAACCTTCTCTCCGACGGTGAAGTGGAGGGGATCATCGAAAAGTTTCACGAAGCGGCCCGTCTGGCACAGGAAGCGGGATTTGATTTCGTCGACATCAAATGCGCCCACGGCTACCTGGGACACGAGTTCCTTTCAGCCCACACCCGGCCGGGTAAATACGGCGGCCCGTTCGAAAACCGGACCCGCTTTTTCCGGGAAATCGTCGAAGGGATTAAAAAAGAGGCGCCGGGTCTCGATATCGCGGTCCGTCTGAGTCTGGGAGATATGATCCCGTTTCAAAAAGGAGCCGGCGGAACAGGAGAACCGGCAGCACGTCCCACGAACGAAAATCCGTACCGGTTCGCCTTCGGCGGCGACGGCACCGGATTGGGCTTTGACTTCACCGAGCCAGCGGCATTCGTCAAAATGGCCTACGCTCTCGGTATCCGCATGATCTGCGCCACATTAGGCTCACCGTATTATGTGCCGCACATTCAGCGGCCGGCTGCTTTTGCGGTCAGCGACGGATATCTCCCCCCGGAAGACCCGCTCCTTGGCGCTGCGCGCCAGATCCATGCGGTTCAGACGATGAAAACGCTCTGCCCGGAAACCGTCTTTATCGCGTCGGGAATGACCTACCTGCAGGAATTTCTGCCGACGGTCGGCGGAGAACTCCTCCGTACCGGGGGAGCCGATTTCATCGGGATCGGCCGAATGACCCTGTCGTATCCGGAAATCTGCGCCGACAGCATGGCGGGAAAACCGCTCGACCGGCAGAAGATATGCCGCACGTTCGGCGACTGTACCAATGCGCCCCGAGCCGGTCTCGTCTCAGGCTGTTTCCCCCTCGACCCGTTCTACAAAGTTCACCCGGACGGGGAGAGACTCAAACAGATCAAAAAACGCCCTTAATCGTCGCTCTTGAAGATCACCCGAACCGCTTTCCCTTCCTGGCGCGGAAGGGTTCCCGGTTTGAAGACGTCTCCCTTAGGCGAAAATCCGAGCCGTTCTTTCAGGTGTTTGGCAACCGTATAGCCCGTCACACCCTCCTCGGCTTCAACGTTCACCCTGATATCCTTCACCCCGCCGGTTTCTTCGATCACGATCTGATAATGGGGATGGACTCCCGGGATTTCCAGAAGCGCCTGTTCCACCTGGGCAGGGAAGAAGTTCACTCCTTTGATAATGAGCATGTCATCGGTCCGGCCGGCAATATTGTCAATCCTGACATGGGTTCGGCCGCAGGCGCACTTTTCGCGGGAAACAATACGGGTCAGATCACCCGTCTTATACCGAAGAACCGGAATCGCCTCGCGCGTGAGCGAGGTCACCAGAAGTTCGCCGAGCTCGCCGTCAGGGAGCGGCTTTTTGGTGGCCGGGTCAACTACTTCTAGGTAGTACTGGTCTTCCCAGACGTGGATCCCCGAGTGATCGGCGCAATCACACCCCAGAGTGCCGACTCCGCCGGTTTCGGTCATTCCGTAGATATTGAACGCCTCGATGCCAAGTTCCGATGAGATCCGTTTGGTCATCGGTTTGGTCAGTGACTCCGCACCGAAAATCCCGATTTTCAGATCGGGCAGCTCGATCCCGAGCCGGTTCATCACCTCGGCAATCCGGATCGAATAGGAAACAACGGCTGTCAGAATCTTCGTTTTGAAATCGCGGGCCAGTTTGACCTGCCGTTCGGTATTCCCCGAACCGGTCGGCACGACAAACAGGTCGGCCAGCCGCGCGCCGTGATACATCCCGAACCCGCCGTTGAACAGTCCGAACGACGGAGTGATCTGTACAACGTCGCTCGGATACCCCCCTGCCATGCGGTAGCAGCGCGCCATGCAGTCGGCCCACTGGTGCAGATCATTCGGTGTGTATGCCATCACCACCGGTGTTCCGGTCGACCCGCTCGACATGTGCATTTCGCGGAGTTCCTCTTTCGGCCGGCAACAGAGACCAAGCGGATAGGTGGTGCGGAACGTCTCCTTGGTGATGATCGGCAGTTTCGTAACATCTTCAATCCCGCGAAAATCGCCCGGAATCACGCCGGCCTCATCGAGCAGGCCGCGCATGATCGCATTCTTTTCGTAGACGTAAGCGACAAGCTCCTTGAGCTTCTTGTTCTGGAGGTTACGAATCTCATCCTGCGACATCGTTTCGGCGGCAGGATCGAAGTAGGGAGAACAGCTCGTCATGGTGAAAAACCTTACATAATCGGAGGTGGCGGAAGACTCCGGCAATTCCGGGAAACGGGACGAAAAACCGGAACTTAATCAACAACAGAGGGGATTATATTTTCCGAAACAGCTATTGTCCAGTAGGCGTCCCCCGAAGAATATTGCCAAAAGCCCCGCTTTCCTCATCTCCGGGTCTGGAAAGAAAACGGTTTCCCCCCTAAAATGGAAAGATCACAACTGAAAACTTTCAAACCGGCTAACCGATAGCGAGGCAGAAATGAACCGTAAAATTGTTGTTCTCGACGGATGGACTCTCAATCCCGGCGACCTTTCCTGGGCTGATCTGGAAACGTTAGGCGAGGTTACCGTCTATGATCGAACCGCCCCCGGCGACATTCTCTCCCGGGCCGAAGGAGCCGCTGTCGCGTTGACAAACAAGGTCCCCTTCACCGCCGAGACAATCGCCTCTCTCCCCGAACTGCGTCTGATCAGCGTCCTGGCAACCGGGGTCAACCCGATTGACGTCGAGGCGGCGCGGCGGCGCGGAATCCCCGTTTCGAACGTTCCGGGGTACAGCACGGAGTCGGTCGTACAGTCGACCTTCGCCCACGTGCTGAACCTCGCCTCGGCCCTCTCGTATTTCACGGCAAAAACCCGCGAAGGAGTCTGGACCGCGGCTCCCGACTTCACGTTTTACGGCGAGCCCCTGATCGAACTGGCGGGTAAGACGTTTGGCATCGTCGGGTTCGGCGCGATCGGCAGACGGGTCGCGCAGGTGGCCGGAGCGTTTGGAATGAACGTCATCGCATACAGCAGGAGCCTGACCCCCGGCGAAAGGATCGGTTCGGTCACCGCCGCGGCGCTCGACGACCTCTTCGCCCGGTCCGATGTTGTCTCACTCCATTGCCCGCTGACATCGGAAAACAGGCATATGGTCAACAGCGCCCGGCTCGCCCTGATGAAGGAAAGCGCCTTTCTGATCAACACCGCCCGCGGTCCCCTCGTCGATCCGCAGGCGCTTGCCGATGCGCTCAACGCCGGCCGAATCGCCGGCGCGGGAATGGACGTTCTGACAACCGAGCCCCCCGCCGAAACGGAGCCGCTTCTTTCGGCCCGGAACTGTTTCATCACCCCGCACAACGCCTGGGCAACCCGGGAAGCCCGGCTTCGTCTGTTGGCCGAAACGGTTGCCAACGTCCGGGCTTTCTTCGAGGGAACCCCACGGAATGTGGTCAACGGACTCGGGTGATTTCCCCGAAATCCGCTCAAAAGCCCTTTCTCCGGGGATTGACATGGTCCGCAAAAGGGGTAGAATGAGTTGGTTGTATTGTTTTTTAACTTTAACGGGAGGAATAGACCCAGACATTCCAAACAGATCGATGATTCAGACACGCTCGTGCGCGGACTGCAATCGCAAGCAGAAAGAGGTTATCAGATGACGATCATGACCAAAGAAGAGAAGCAGGCGATCATTGCCGAATTTCAGCGCGGTGCCAA
The DNA here is from genome assembly GCA_900321495.1 of uncultured Planctomycetota bacterium. GTDB lineage: Bacteria > Planctomycetota > Planctomycetia > Pirellulales > Thermoguttaceae > RUG695. Next base: position 7,626 of record ONWH01000106.1, on the reverse strand, counting down.
CGATACCGGCAGCCCCGAAGTTCAGATCGCTCTCCTGACCAAGAAGATCAACGCCCTGACCGAACACATGAAGGCCAACAAGAAAGATTTCGCCACCCGGCGCGGTCTTCTTCAGATGGTTTCCGATCGGCGGAGCCTTCTCGATTACCTCAAGCGGCTCGATCTGGAACGGTATGCCGCCGTCATCAAAAAGCTCGGCATTCGTAAGTAGTTTATCTCCATATCCCGCCGGTGCCTTCCGAGCGTCGGCGGGAGCCGGTTCCGGACTCGTCGAGTCGTCCCCGGGTAAGTTCCATCGCCATCGATATTCCTTATCACAACGTCGGCTCGGGTTTCCGGTCACCCGGAAATAACTGAGGGTGTCTCTGGTTATCATCCCCGGCAGTTTAAAAATGTAGTCAAAAAGACCGGTGAGGACCGGTCGGACGCAGATTCGGCAGGTGTGCCGCTTTTCGGCGCGTCAGGTTCGGTGATTTATTCAAGAGCCGGGTCCGAACAATCGGTTTTCCGTAACGTATTCCTTTAAATGGCTCCGCGGAAGGAGCCGGCTACGTATTCCGGACAAACTGCTTTGAAATCTGCCTGTGTCGGTTTTTATTATTACGTTTATGTTGGTAGCAGAAAGAGAAAGTTGAAAGTCGAATGAAACATCGAGTAGAAAAAGTTATCGGCGGAAAGAATTTCTGGATTGAAACTGGTGAATTAGCAAAACAGGCTCACGGCAGTTGCCTTATCGGGTGTGACGACACCGTCCTTCTCTGCACCGTGACCACTGCGCCCAGCAAACCGGGCGCGGATTTCTTCCCCCTGACATGTGATTATCGTGAACGAATGGCCGCCTCCGGCAAATTTCCGGGCGGTTTTCTCAAACGCGAAGGGCGCCCCGGCCTGAAAGAGGTTCTCACCTCCCGCCTGATTGACCGTCCGATGCGTCCCCTCTTTCCGGAAGGGTTCTTCAATGAAGTCCAGGTCCTGGCTCAGGTTTTCGCCTGTGATCAGACGGTCGACCCCGACATCATCGCGATGAACGGTTGCGCAACGGCGGTTCAGCTGAGTCCCGTCCCGTTCAACGGTCCGCTGGCTTCGGTCCGCCTCGGTCTGATCGACGGCGAGTTCATCCCCTTCCCGAACTTCGAACAGCTCGAATCGAGTGAGCTGGATATGGTCGTTTCGGGAAACCTCGACTCGGTTCTGATGATCGAGGGGTTCTCGCGCGAACTTCCCGAACCTAAGGTCTACGCGGCCATTCTGAAAGCTCACGAATACGTCAAAGAGCTCTGTGAACTCCAGCTGGAACTTGTCAAGCTGGTCGCCCCCGAAAAGGTCGAGTTCACGCCTCCTCCGACGGAAACGCTCTACAAAGCGATCCACAAGAAGTACTACAAGGAGTACACCAAAGCCAAAAAGACCGAAGGAAAGATCGCACGGGCCGAGGCCTGTGCCCAGGTCAAAGAGGCTGCAAAAGAAGCGCTCGTCGCCACCCCCGAACAGATCGAACAGGACACCCTGGCCGGGAAGGAAAACCTCTATACCCCCGAGCTGTTCGAAGTCGCCTTCCACGACTTTGAACGCCGCGTTGTCCGCGACATCATCCTTGGGGGTGAACGTCTCGACGGCCGCGGGCGGAAAGAAGTCCGCCCGATCGAATGCCGGATCAACGTTCTTCCCCGCGTTCACGGCTCGGCGGTCTTCCAGCGGGGCGAAACCCAGGCGCTGATCACCGTCACACTCGGCACGGCTAAAGACGAACAGCGCGTTGACGGTCTTTTCGACGAATACTCGAAACGCTTCATGCTCGACTACAACTTCCCCCCCTACTCGGTGGGTGAATGCAAGCCGATCCGCGGAACGGGACGCCGCGAATACGGTCACGGCGCGCTCGCCGAACGGAGCGTCAAGCCGGTTCTTCCCGAAGCCGAAGATTTCCCCTACACAATCCGTGTGATCAGCGATATCCTCGAATCGAACGGTTCGAGTTCGATGGCCACTGTCTGCGGCGCCACGCTCGGCCTGATGTCAGCGGGCGTTCCGATCGCAAATCCGGTCGCCGGCATCTCGATCGGCCTGGTCAAAGAGTCCGACGAAGACTGGATCACAATCACCGACATCATGGGCGACGAAGACCACTTCGGCGATATGGATTTCAAGGTGGCCGGTACGCAGAACGGGATCACCGGCATTCAGCTCGATCTCAAGATCGGCGGTATCACCAAAGAGATCATTCAGCAGACCTTGAAGCAGGCACGTGAAGCACGGATCGGGATTCTCCGCAAGATGCTTTCGGTTATCCCCTGTCCGGCTGAAGACATCTCCCCCTATGCCCCGCGTCTGTACCGCACGGTCATTGACCAGGACAAGATCGGCCTGCTGATCGGCCCAGGCGGCAAGACAATCCGCGCCATCCAGGATGCGACTGGCGCATCGATCGAAATCGAAAATGACGGTACCGTCTCGATCGCCTCGAATGACGAGGCGAGTGCGCAGGCCGCCCTTGACGAAGTCAACCGCCTGACCGCCAACGTCGAGGTCGGAAAGATCTATCACGGTCGGGTCGCCAGCATCCAGAACTTCGGCGCGTTCATTGAAATCCTTCCCGGCCGTGACGGGCTCTGCCATATCAGCGAACTTTCCGACGAATATGTCAGCGACATCCATTCGGTCTGTAAAGTCGGCGACGAAATGGACGTCAAAGTCATCTCGATTGATGACCAGAACCGCGTCAAGCTGAGCCGCAAGGCCGTCATTCTCGAAGAGAAAGAAAGCAAACCGCAGTAAATGGCCGATACGAAGTCAGCAAACCCGTCCGAAGCAGATAATCCCCTCCCTCAGGAGATCGATCAGATCACCGTCCTGACGGAAAAGATGATTCATCGGGTAAAAAACCCCCTGGCAACGATTCAGCTGAGAATGGGTTTGCTGGCCGAAGAAATCGAAAAAAATCAGCAACAGGTTCCGCAGGAACGAATCCTCAAAAAGATTCTCGACGTTCAGCAGGAAGCGAAGCGCCTGCAGACCCTGCTCGACGATTTTCTCTGTCTGACAGGTTCTCAGCACCTGGAGCTGACTAACGCCGACTTCAACGAAGAAGTCCAAAGAATCCTCAGGCTCTTTAAACCGGAAGCTGACGAAAAGAATATCAAAATCTCCGAAATGATCACTCCGAATCTGCCGACCGTCCGGCTCAACCGGGACGCGTTTCATCAGGCGCTGATCAACCTCCTTCGAAACGCAATTCAGGCGATGAAAGAAGCCGGGGGCAAACTGCTCGTCCGCACGCGCGATCTGAGCAAGAGTGTCGCCCTTGACGTGATAGATTACGGCACCGGGATGGATCCCAAGACGATCACCCGGATCTTTGAACCGTTCTATTCCACCAAAAAAGAAGGATCCGGACTTGGACTTCCGATCGTCCAGCAGATTGTCCGCGGGCATGGCGGGCAGATGATCATCCGCAGCGAAATCGGAATGGGAACGCAGTTCACCATCATGCTCCCGATCGTGGCACGGATCCCCGATTTTCCGCCGCCGTCGGTCGTGATCGTTCCGAAAAACTAAGCGGCGTCCCGCCGACGCGTTTCGGTGCGGCTCCGCGGATGTGCGCGATCGTATGCCTTGCGCATCGCTTCAAGGCTCACATGTGTGTAGATCTGGGTCGTCACCAGGTTCTTATGCCCCAAGAGCTCCTGAATCGAACGTATATCCGCTCCGGCGTTCAACAGATGCGTGGCAAAACTGTGCCGGAGAGTGTGGGGGGAAACCTTCCGATTCAGGCCGGTTTCCTGGATATACTTGTCAACCATCCGTTCAACGCTCCGGGCCGTGATCCGTCCTCCGGTCGACCCCAAAAAGACCGGATTCCCTTTCACCTTCTCGGGATGCCGTTTTAGAATCTCCGGTCTTTCGTGCAGCCATGCTGTCAGCGCACGGACCGCGTAATGTCCAAGAAACGCGTATCGTTCTTTCATCCCCTTCCCGCGCACCCGAATCATCCCTTCGTCGAGGTTCAGATCATCCAGATCGAGGCCGACCAGCTCGCCGACACGTATCCCGGAAGAGTAGATCACTTCCAGAATCGCGCGGTTTCGAAGCCCCTGCCAACGAGTCACGTCGGGAGCGGCCAGAAGGCGCTTGACCTCGTCAGTCGACAAAAAAACAGGGAGACGCCGGCCGATTTTCGGATTCCGAACCGAGACCGCCGGATTTTCGGCACACCACCCTTGACGCTGGGCAAACCGGAAGAAACTTCTGAGCGACGCCATTCGCCGTGCCGCGGTCGACTTGGCGTAGTTAACCTCGTTCATCGCCGCCAGATACCCGCGAATTTCGGGAGGATCAATATTCTCCAAAAGAGGAAGCCGGCCACTGTGAAGTTCATAGGTATACTCGAGCCATCCTTCCAAATCCTCAGAATAACTCTTCAGCGTCATCGGCGTGGCGTTCTTTTCAATCCTGAGATATTGAATGAACTCCGAGATTTGTGAATTCAGTCTGTTCATCGGCCGCGCTTTTTGGCTTCGTTTGATTTCTCGGACAAAACCATTCCGTCTAAGGGATTATACCCGACAATCCGAATCGGGGCAAAAAAAAGCACCGGAAAACCGGTGCCTCGGTATGAAACGCGGCGAAGGACAAGCGTTCAGAAATTACCCTGACGATTCAGTTTATCGAAATGGTCCGAAGCGGAAAACTTGTCATAGCGTGCCGACAGGGACTCGCGGTGGGATTCGCGGCGCATCTTCTGGCTCAGCACGGCGGCATCGTACCAGGAGAAATTCAATTCGGGGTTCGAAGCGTATCGGCCCAAAGTCCGCATCGTCTCGGAACGGTTCTCTTCATTGTAAACAAAAACGTAGCGTTCTTCACCTTTAAGCAGAGCCAAAACATTAATTTCGCGATTCACTGAAAATTCCTTACCTTTTAATCTGTCGATACGTTGCCGAGCGTCCGGCGTTCCTATTGTTTTTCTATCGGCTTAACTCCTAAAACAATTTGATGAAAAGACCGTTTCCCAGAAAAGGGTGGAGCGTTGACCCCGTCGATCTTTCTTCAAGTGTTTCTCTTTCCGGACTTCCGCCGGTGAGTTTTTCACCTCTGCTGTTATTATCGGCAAAGTCAGGCTTGTTTCTCCAATTTAAACATTGCTGATTTCAAAAATTCGGCAATCTTTTCAAGGAAAAATGACAAAACAGGCAAGATAGCAAATCCTTGACTCCAAAGAAACTTCATCATAGAAAAGATACGATGTTTAAATAAACAAGAACGAACTCAGGTCAACTTTTCTTCCTGCGAATCCTCACCGGACGCTGTACCGCGGAATTCCGGCATCGTCGCCTCTCCGGCAGCGGAGATTCCCTCACGAAAGAAGACCTTGCCAAATGTAATCAAGAGAATCTTGAAATCAACGAAAAAGGTGTAATGGTCAACATACCAGATATCAAGCGCAAACTTCTCTTCCCATGAGATCGCGTTCCGACCGTTAACCTGCGCCCATCCCGTAATCCCCGGCCGCACCTGATGTCGGCGCGCCTGTTCGGGCGTGTAGAGAGGAAGATATTTGACCAGAAGCGGGCGCGGTCCGATCAGGCTCATATCCCCCCTCATGACGTTGAGAAGTTCTGGAAGTTCATCGAGGCTCGTCCGGCGGAGAAAATTCCCGAACCGTGTCATCCGCTCCGAGTCGGGAAGAAGAGCCCCGTCCTCACCAAGCGCTTCGGTCATGCTTCGGAACTTATACATTCGAAATATCTTTCCGCCTCGTCCCGGACGATCCTGACGGAAGAGAATCGGTCTCCCCAAAAAGAGACGAACCCCTGCCGCCAGAAAAACAAGCGGGATCGCCAGAATGAGCAGCAGACAGCACGACGCGGTAATATCCAAGAGACGTTTGCCGAAAGCACGGTAGATCATGAAGGTTTACCTCCCCCGCGCGCCAAAAGCCGCGAAAAGAGCCGGACGATCCGCTGGTAACCAATCTCGAACGACATCTCTCTCTCATAAAAACGGCGGCCCGACAGCCCCATTTCGGTCCGTTCCTCTTTCGAAAAATCCGCCATCCGCTGAACCGCCCCGGCGAGCGATTCCGGGTTCTCCGATTCGAACGTCAGCCCCGCACGCGCCGTTTCGATCAGCCGCGCGGCATCCCCCTCAATCCCGCAGAGGATCGGCTTACCGGCGCGGAGATAGGTCTGCGTCTTCCCGGGGATTGTGATCTTAAAGAGATCCATCTTTTTCAGATGGAGAAGGAGCGCATCGGCGCGCGCCAGTTCCGCCCCGATCCGGTCGGACGTCATCCAGGGGACGAACGAAAGGTTCGGCAGATTTTTAGCGGCGGCAAGTCCTTTGAGCCGGTCGAGTTCGACCCCGCCTCCGATCAGGCGGAAGTTGGCGGGAACATTCCGCCGTGCTAATATCTCCGCCGCTCCGATAAAAGTGTCGATTCCCTGATAGACCCCCATATTCCCGGCGTAGACCGCGGTAAAACGCGGATTCGGCTCAATTGCGGCGGAGAGAGGCGGTTCCGATTCGTCGGTCCAGTTGTAGACCACCTCTATCCGATCCGGATCTACCCCGCGCGCGGTGAGCGTCTCCTTAAACCCTGCGGAAAGACCGGTCAGCGCATCGGCGCTTCGATAGAACCGGCGGCACCAGCGGTCGAGAAACCAGCCGAGAATACGGCTGTTCAGCATACCGGAACCGGTAACCGACTCGGGCCAGAGATCCTGAACCATCAGAACGAATTTCGCACCGCGAAAGAGGCGGAAGAGACGCGCGGCCCACCCCAGTGTTGGCAAATTATAGACAAAGACAATGTCGGGACGTTTCAGGCCGAACTGACCGATCGTCGCCGCGGACAGGCCGAATGACGTATAGCAACAGACCCGTCCGCACCCGCTGCGGCTCTGGCTGATAAAAAGGGGAAGCCGAACGACCTTCACGCCGTCGAGCGTTTCGGTTTGCCGAAACCGGAGGCGGTAGCCTGGAACAATCTTTCCGTCAACGAGCGAATAGGGGACCGCCGAAAGGACCTCGACGCCGTAACCGTCGGCCGCAAGACGGCGGGCCAGGTCCCGCAGCTGCATCCACGTGTCGGGAAAATACCATTGGGAAAGGATTAAGATGTTCGGCATCCCCTGATGACCTTTACTACGCGCCCCAGATCATCATCGGTCATATCCGAACAGCTCGGAAGACAGAGACCGTCCCGAAAAATTCTGTCCGCAACCCCGGTGATGATCCGCTCGCACCCGGCAAAGAAGGGCTGCAGATGCATCGGTTTCCAGATTGGGCGCGCTTCGATATCGCCGGCGGCCAACGCCAGACGGATCGTCTCCCGGTCGGCACCGAATTTTTCGGGCTGTACCAGAACAGTGGTGAGCCACCTCGTCGAGAACCAGTCGTCCGGATTCGGCTCTTCCGGAAACGAGAGACCGGGAATGCCGCCGAGGGCGTCTTGATAGTAGAAGAATATCTCGCGTCGGCGCGCAATCCGCCGGTCAATCCACTCAAGCTGGCCGCGGCCGACCGCCGCCGCAAGGTTGCTCATCCGGTAGTTGTACCCCAGCTCACTGTGTTGGTAATGGGGGGCAGGATCGCGCGACTGTGTCGCCCAGAAACGGACTTTCCGCG
>ONWH01000163.1 GCA_900321495.1 uncultured Planctomycetota bacterium | reverse complement strand
GCGGAGGACACGGGACTCGAACCCGCAACCCCGTTAAGGGCACCTCATTTCCAATGAGGCCGCTAGCCATTCGCTTATCCTCCAAAATGACTGATCCCATTATACCGATCCCGCCCCCCTTGGCAAGGGGGAACTTTTCTACGCCTCGACGACGAAAACCTCTTCCGGCGGCCAGTCCGCGGCGGCGAACAGCACATCTCCGGCGATCTCCGGCATCGGAACCGGCGCGGCAAACGACGGCTCGCCTCCCGCGCTGTCGTGAACCGGAGGCATCTTCACATAGCCGAGCCGGCGGATCACCTCAAGGGTCTCGCTGCAGGTCGGAAAGAGCCGGCCGTTCAGCTTCTTGTAGAGGTCGAGCGCCTTCATGAACTCGACTTCGTCTTCCGAGTAGTCCCGCTCGCACGTGGTCGGGTCGATATGGCGCCGCCGCTTCTGTCCCTCTTCGCCGTCCCAGAGCGGGTCGGCGGCGCGCGCCTTCCTCACCGGCATCTCGCCGAGCGGCCGCGGCTTCGGACGGCGTCCCCGCTTCTTCGGCGCGCCCGGCTCGGGAGCCGCCAGGATCGCGGCGATCTCGCTGGTCGAGACCGAACTGACGTACGCCGCCCCGCGATCCGCCGAACAGAAGACCGGCTCTTCGCATTCCGCGTCGAGCGAGCGGATCGCGTCCTCAACGTCATTCAGAATCTTGATCGGGTCGGCATCGGCATAGGCTGAAAACTGGTCATCTCTCGAAACAGCGGCGGTTTGAATCTCTGACATATTACAAATCGTTTCAGTATTATTGATTGTTAATTTACAGAATCAAGATAACTTAATCCTGTTCAGTAAAAAAGGATAATTATATAATCGTCCCAAACTAGCAAAACAAGAAAAAATAGGAAAAATTTCCGGCTATACCAGATGTAACGATTCCGCAATCCGCGCAGGAGAACTCCGGCCCTGCTATACAGCACACGCGCCCCGCGCGCTGCGCCCGCAGCAGCCGTCCAGAGCGCGAAGTCCGCCGTCCGCCCCCGGCGGCGAAAGCGGTTTCTTTTCGAGAAGGAATATGGTAGAATAGCCGGCGGCGCGGAAAGAACGCGCGGTTCGGCGCGCTTTTCGCGTTTTATCGGTTCCCGCGGCGAAGCCGGCGGACCGCCGGTCTCCGCCCGGATTCTCCGATAAGAGAACCGTTATCCGCCGTTTCGGCCGGGGCGGTGTGCCGCCGGCCGAAACGAACCGCAGAAGTGCCGTCCACATGACTGAAGGAGGTTTTCCGCATGAGAAAACATATCAAGGGAAACGTGAGCTGGGTGGGATACATCGACTGGGAACTCGAAACGTTCCACGGCGATGACTACTCCACCATGAACGGATCGAGCCAGAACGCCTATCTGATCGAAGAGGAAAAAACCGTGCTGATCGACACGGTCTGGACGCCGCACCGTTTCGATTTCGTCGAAAACCTGAAGAAGGAAATCGACCTGAACAAAATCGACTGTGTCATCGCCAACCACGGCGAATGCGACCATTCCGGCGCGCTGACCGCGCTGATGGCCGAAATTCCCGACAAGCCGATCTACTGCACCGCCAATGCGGTCAAGAGCATCGAGGGGCAGTACGGAAAGCGGGGCTGGAATTTCAACGTCGTGAAAACGGGGGACGAACTCGAAATCGGGGGGGGCAAAAAGCTTGTCTTCATCGAGATGCGGATGCTCCACTGGCCCGACTCGATGGCGACCTACATGACCGGCGAGAACATCCTCTTCGCGAACGACGCGTTCGGCCAGCATTTCGCGGTCGAAGAGCTGTTCAACGACAGGGCGAACCAGTGTCTCCTCTACAAGGAGGCGCTGAAATACTTCGTGAACATTCTCAACCCGTTCGCCCCGATGCTCAAAAAGAAGCTCGCCGAACTCGCCGCGCTCAATCTGCCGATCGACATCATCGCCCCGTCGCACGGCGCGGTCTGGCGGGAAAACCCGATGCAGATCGTCGAGAAATACGCGCAGTGGGCCGACGCCTATCAGGAAGACCAGGTCACCGTCGCGTATGACACGATGTGGGAGGGAACGGCGAAGCTCGCGCACGCGATCGCCGCCGAAATCTCGCGCCAGTCTCCCGGAACGGTCGTCAAGGTGTTCAACGTCGCCAAGGCGGACAAGAACGAGGTCATGACCGAAGTCTTCAAGTCGAAGGCGGTCGCGGTCGGTTCGCCGACGGTCGGCAACAGCATCCTTTCGAGCGTCGCCGGCTGGCTCGAGTTTCTCAAGCAGCTCAAGTTCAAAAACAAAAAGGCCGCGGCGTTCGGCTGTTACGGTTGGAGCGGCGAGTCGGTGAAAATCCTCAAGGAGCTTCTCGCCGGCGCGGGATTCGACGTGATCGACGAGAGCATCCGTTCCCTCTGGAATCCGGAAGAAGAAGACCTTGCCGCCGCCGCGGCGCTGGTTTCGTCCCTTCTCGGCAAGTCGCCGGAAGAATAAACACACACCTTTCAGACAGGAGAAACAGAATGGACAAGTATATCTGCGAACCGTGCGGCTACATCTACGACCCCGCCGCCGGCGATCCGGACAGCGGCATCGCGCCGGGCACCCCGTTTGAAGACCTGCCGGACGACTGGGTCTGCCCGGTCTGCGGCGTCGGGAAAGACATGTTCACAAAGGCCGCGGAATAACCTGATTCCCGCGGCGGTCCGCCGTTTTGTTTTTCCGCGCCGGACGCCCTGCCGCGCCCGATGCGGTGTCGGTTTGTTCAAAAAGGAGAACCCGCGATGAGTCGAAGCGAAGACGCCCTGAAACACATGCAGAACCGGAACAACTGCTGCCAGTCGGTCCTTCTGGCGTTCGCCGATCTGGTCACGCTCCCGCCGGACGAGCTCAAAAAGCTCGGCGCGGGATTCGGCGGCGGAATGGGGTGCATGGAAGGGACCTGCGGCGCGCTCTGCGGCGCCGAAATGATCCTGGGCCTGGCCAGGGCGGCGGGCGGCCCGGTCGGGCGCGAAGCCGGCGCGCTCCACCGCGCCTTTGCCGCGAAATGCGGATCGTCGATCTGCAAGGAAATCAAAGGGCGCGATACCGGAAAAGTCCTCTGTTCCTGCCCCAACTGCGTCCGCAACGCGGCGGACCTTCTCGACGCGGTTCTCGCGGCGCCGAAAGAGTAACGAAAACGCGCCGTCCGCCCCCGAACTTTTCGGCGGCGGACGGCGCGGCGTGTTTCACCGGTGCTCTCTACCGGCCGTCTTCCCGGGAGGGGTCTTCCCTCTTTCCGGCGCGGAGCGCGCGGCGCAGCCTCTTCTTCGAAAAACGCCGGTCGCGGCGGAGCACCTTGTATTTTCTGGCGAGCCCGAACAGGATGACCGCGCCCGCCAGAATCATCAGCGTGCGGCTGAGCCTCTTTTCGGATTTCGTGCGCGGGTCGGGGCGTTTCAGCCCGTAATACTTCAGCGAGAGCTCGTTGCGCGGCAGACGCGCGTTGTCGCACACCTGATACCGGGTCTGTTCGTCCAGGAGCGTCTCGCTCTGGGGAGTTCCGGGCCGGACCGTGATCTTATACTCCATCGCGCTGACGGGAACAGGCCGGTCCGCCCCGTCGGCAAAGGTGAACTTCTTTTCGACAAGAACCGGTCCGGCCTCTTTCGTGTAGCGGAGCGCCAGCTCGGCAATCCCCCAGTCCTTCGACGGCACGAGCGTCAGCCTGCCGCCCGCCCGGCCGTCGGCGTCCGTTTCGGTCAGGGCTCCGGCGGGAATCTCGAAATCGAACGTGACCGTCTCGGCCCCGCCGACCGTCTCCGACGAGATCCGGGTAATCTTCAGGCCCGCGTCTTCGAGGAACTCCGCCAGCGGTCGGGCCTCGATGTAATAGGGGGAAATCTTCCGCAGCAGGAGGGCCGCCGACCCCGTGTCCCGGGTCTCGGGCAGGACTTTTCCGTGATAATCGATCGTCCAGGGCCCCCCTTCGGTCTCCTGCGCCAGGCCGTAAAAACGCGCCGCGTTCTGAAGATAGCAAAGACGCCGCGGCACGGGCTGCTGCCCCTCCCCGCCGGGCAGACGCTCGGTCCGAATCAGGCAGTTCTTCCCCTCCGAGAAAATTTCGTAATGCGACGTGAAGTATCTGTTCGTAACGGAAAATTTCAGGTGAAGATCGTCGGCCGCGCCGGCGCGCGGACGGAGCACGGCGGGCGCCTCGGTTTTCAGGCGTGTGACAAGCGCCTGATCCGCCTCTTCGCCGCGCGATGCCGGGCCCAGCAGAGCGGCGCACAGGGCGGCGGAAAGAAGGATCCGGCCCGCCGGCGCGCACGCCGCCCGCACGATCCGGAGGGTCCCGTTCATGAAGCGGCTCCTCCCCCGTCTTCGGGCGCCTTGGGCGCTTTCGCCCTTTTGCGGCGCAGTATGCAATATACCAGGCCGCCGACTCCCGCCAGAAGGAGAACCGCAGCCGCGGCCCACGCGCGGTTTCGGTTCCGCGGCGCCTCTTCCTGAACCGCCGGGGGCGTTTCCGGTTCCGTCCCCTCCGAAACAAGATCTTCGTCGGCAATCGCGTCGATATCGATCGCGCCGCTTCCCGCCGGGCGGTTCAGCCCCTCCAGTTCAACGCCGGGTTCGAGCCTGAACAGCAAATCTTTCTGCACCGGGGTCACATTGTTGATACCGGAACTCTTCCATTCCGAAACGATCCACGAACGGATCGACTTTTTGTCCGGATCGAAAAGCCCGGTGACCATCCGGACACGGGAAGGGATGCGGAACCCGCCGCACTCTGTCCAGTCGAATCCCTGGAGAACATGGCGGGTGAGAAGCTCTCCCCCCTCCTCGCTGTAGATGCTCGTGTCCGTCATCTCGATGGTGGCCGGCACGGCGTCAACCTGCAGAAGGACTTCCTTGATGTACCTCGAACCGTACTTCGGGTTCGTTCCGTAAAAGGTCAGCCGCGAGTGCCCGTCTCCCGTTTCCTCGTATTCATAGTCGGAATCCGCGAAGGTCGCGTCCGGCAGGCTGTCAATCGGGGGAACGAAAAGCGCCATCGGCGATTTGATCGCCTGGAGAGACTGCGTAATGCCGCAGAGCGATTTATCGGAGACGCGGCTGAGCGTTCCGCCCGAGGAGCGCCCCCCCGCGGACGGCGGGACGTAGGTGACGGCGTAGTTGTCGTTCGCAAGCATTTCGGCGGCGCGCCCCGCGTCGGACGCCGAGTCCGACAGCGGCGAATTCTTCCGGGTACGGTAGAGAATCTGCAGACGGCATTTGTCGACCGACTTGCAGAAGAAACCGCTCGCCGCGACGTCGCTTTCCTGAAAATTCATCTCCATCCCCGCGGACTGCGAGGAGGCGGTCCCCCGCGAAAAGGTGTATTTCGCGTAATATGTGACCCCGTCGAGCCAGACGATCCGCTCGGCGTTCAGCCGGGCGAGCCTCTCGGCGGCCGTCTCGTCGGCAAACGCGAAACGTCCCGCCGAAAAGAGGGCGGCCAGCGCAACCGGCGCGATCAGGAGACGGAAAAGGTGTTTCATTGATTCTGTTCTTTTTCTCGGATGAAGCGCCGCGGACAACCCGCGGAACCTGAACTCCCTCGTCCATTATAGTCCATATCGAAGGATTTACCACCCGCACGGAAGAAAAAGAAGCGCTTTCCCCCTTGAATCGGAAGGAAGCGCTTCGAAAGTCTTCCGCGGGCGTGCCGGCGGCGGCCGGCCCTTTCCCGATCCCGGCTACTGCTGTTCGCCCGGCCGGGGAGGAAGGTTCTCCTGAATGATGCTCTGGTTCGGCAGGGCCGACATGTTCGCCTGGTCGTACGGGTTCATCGCCGCATTCTGGCTTATTGTCTGTTCCTGCTGGGTGTAGGGATCGCCGAACGAGGCGCCGTTGTTCGGAATCGGCTGCATATACGCGCCGTCGACCGGCATCGGCTGACTGACGTTCTGGAACTGGCCGTTAAACGGCTGGTCGGGGAAGGTCATCTCGGGAAGCGGAGCATTGCCGAACTGGCCCGCGAACGGAGTCGCCGAAAGGTTCCCCTTCTCGTCCTGATAGAGGACGCTCCCCTCGCTGATCCGGAACTCGTTCCCCGACTGGTCGGTAACCGTCGCCTGCTGACCGTTCGGATTCCACCCCTGCGCGGTATTCTGCATGGCTTTCTGCTGGCGTTCATACGCCTCGCGCTGAGCCTGGGCGTAGCGGATCTGCTGAACTTCCATCTCGTAGGCGCGCTGATGCTCCTCGTATTCCTGTTTCGTCATCCAGATCGGGCGGGGCGGAAGAGGAGGAGGAAGCTCAAGCTCCTGCTTCTGCTGCGGATTCTGCTGATTCGCGTAGGCGGGGGAGTTCCCGGCGTTCGAGTAGTCGGGCAGACGGTTTCCGCTGCGGTCTTTCCCGGTAAAGACGCCGAATCCGTACCGGAAGATCGGATTGACCGAAAGCTGGTGCGGGTCGGTCAGCTGCGGGCGGCCCGCCTGCTGGCTTTCGCGCTGCGCCTGACCGGCGGCGTCGAACGAACCGGACGACTGCGCCGACGAGTTCACCGACGCGGTCTTGTCGACCACCGAGTCGTGCGTGTCGCGGCCGGCGACCTTCTGTTCGCCCGCCGGCTCGGATTCGGACCACGCCTTGATCTCGCCGCTGCCGGCGGCGCCGCTGTTCTGAGCGACCGCGGTATTGCCGCCCGCCGCCGGAGTCGAGAACGAGAGGGGCTGGCTGAGCGTATCGATCCACTGCTCCTCGCCCTCGCCGTTCTTGACGGAGCTGACCGTGCGCAGATAGAACTGGTCGACGTCGTTGTCGCCCGCCTCGAACCAGTAGCCCGAACCGTTGATGTCAAGGTTGCTCGAGCTCTCCGAAACCGGAGTCCACGGCCCTTCGGGGGTCGGCGCGCGCTCAATCGTTACCTTCCCGGCCGACTGGCTCATGCCGCACTGATACGGCGGGAACCAGGTGATCGAAAGGGCGGGTTTGCCGTTGGGCGACGTCCCCCGCTGAATCCGGTTGATCTTCCCTGGATACGGGACGTCGGCGATTTCGTTCTTCGACGGCGCGTAGGGGTCGGGCGCCGCGCCGTTCTCGTTCAGGCGCGAGGTCAGTGCGTCCCCGCCTGCGGAAGTCTGCTGCACCGACTCGTTCTTCTGCGTCAGGCTCAGGAGCCCCTGAACCATCCGGTCGCCGCCGTCGCCGGCCGAAGCCGCCGCGGCGATCCCGCTGCCGGTATCGATCACATACTTCTGCGCGCGCGAGGCGGTATGCGCGCCGTCCCGATGGATCAGATGGAGCGCGAAATAGTACTCGCCGTCGCGCGGCGCGTCGAACGGAAACGTGTCGTTGTCGCCGACCGAACGCATCGGACCGTATTCGTGCCAGTTCCCCCCCTTGTCGTCCGAATAGAGAAGCCCTTTCGAAACGACCGTGCCGGCGTCGTACGCCGTGCCGGGAAAGGTCACGCTGATGTTCCGCCGGTTCAGCGTGATCGGCGGGGTCTGCGGAATGACGATATCGACCAGCTGCGTCTCTTCGGCGGCAGCGGTTTCTCCGGCGGGAGCGGTCTCTTCGAGGGAACGGAGCCTGATCGGCGCGGGGGCCTGCTGGTAGTAGACCGCACTTTTATTGCCGAATTCGGGACGATCGTTTATAATGGGGCTCTGTGCGCCGGCAGTCCCGGGCACACACGCGGCCGAAAGGCAGAAAAGCAGGGGGAAGGCGAAAAGCCACCTTTCCGTTTTGCGCAATCCCTTGACGTCAGTTCGTCTGTCCATAACGAAGACTCCTTGATTCCAGATGACGGATCATCCGTCTGCGTAAAGATGTTCTTCGTAGGAATCGACAGCGGTAATTGTCGAACCTGACTGTTGTTTTAAAATTTCCCAAGATAGCGGTCGTGAGGGAAGATCGAGTGAAAGCGGTAATTCCGCTTGTAACGGTTATAAGGATACCATCTATGTTCAGGCGCGGTTTTCGCCGGTTCTTCCGGGGTATTTCGGCACGAAGCCCGCTCGCTTCTCCGCCGCGGCTCCCGGACGGCGGCCGTCTTTGCGCTCTTTTCCCCTGGCCGGCCTTCGTTCCCCTCTTCGCCGCGCACCATCTGGACGCCGCCAAGGTCACCGAGCTCCTCCTCTGGATCCTCGCGTTTACGACCTACGTCATTCTGGGGCTCGTCATCCTGGTTCGGATCGGCCGGAGCATCAAGGAAGGGAAAAACAGCTCGCCGGACTACGGGAGCGAAAGCGAAATGTTCCGCGATCTCTGCCGCCGGAAACTGATCTCCCCCGAAGAATACAAAAAAATCCAGACCCGGCTCCGCGACCGCCTGGTCAGCGACGTCCTGAACCGGAACCCGGCCTCTTCCGGCCCGGCGGACGAAAGGAACGCCGCGCCCGACCCGGAACTCGAAAAAGTCCTCCGCCTTCAGGCGCTCCTGCGGGGCGAGAAGACCCGCCGCTAGTCCTTCCTTGACGTTTCGTTCCGGCATCTCTGCCGGTTATTCCTTTTCTTCCGGTCGGAAAAAATAAAGGAGAACGCCGCCGGCGGCGGAAAATGCCCGCCCGAACTGCCGATATAGTGCCAGGGTCTGCGCCTTGGGGCGGACCCTTTTCCGAAGACGGTGTTCCCGCCGCGGGACGTGTCTTTTTTCGCGCCGCCATTAAGGTATCAAGATGTCTTCAGGACAAGGCCTTCCCCCGATCGGTCCGGGCGTCCCGAACCGCCCCAGTCTCTGCTCCTTCTGCGGTAAGGGGAGCCGTGAAGTCGGCACGCTGATCGAGGGTATCGATCGGACGTTTATCTGCCGGGAATGCGCCGATCTCTGCCAGTCGATGTTCCGCCGCCAGCAGAAACAGCGGTTCGGCAACAAGATCGCCTGGCATGTGCCGACTCCGCGCCAGATCACCGCGCGGCTGAACGAGTACGTCGTCGGGCAGACGCTCGCCAAAAAGGTCCTCTCGGTCGCGGTTCACAACCACTACAAGCGCCAGCTCTTTTCGGAAAACCCGTCGGGAGTCCAGCTCGACAAATCGAACATCCTCCTCCTGGGCCCGACCGGATGCGGCAAGACTCTCCTGGCGCAGACGCTCGCCAAAATCATCGACGTCCCCTTTGCAATCGGCGACGCCACGACGCTCACCGAGGCGGGCTACGTCGGAGAAGACGTCGAAAATCTTCTCCTGAAACTGATCAGCGCCGCCGACTACGATATCGAGATCGCCCAGCGGGGGATCATCTACATCGACGAGATCGACAAGATCGGCAAACGGAACCAGAACGTCTCGATCACGCGCGACGTTTCGGGAGAAGGGGTTCAGCAGGCGCTTTTGAAGATGCTCGAAGGGACGGTCGCCAATGTCCCGGCGCACGGGGGCCGGAAACATCCCGAACAGCAGTACCTGCAGATCGACACCTCGCGGATCCTTTTCATCTGCGGGGGAACCTTCGTCGGACTCGAAGAGATCATCCGGCACCGGGTCGGCCGGACGCATATCGGATTCGCGGCGTCCGGCACGGACCGCGCCGCGCAGGACGAGGCGTATCTGCCCCGCGTCACCCCCGACGACCTGAGCCGGTTCGGAATGATCCCCGAACTGATCGGCCGGCTCCCGGTTACGGCGGTTCTCGACCCGCTCGAAGAGGAAACGCTCGTGCGGATCCTCCGCGAGCCGCGCAACGCCCTGGTCAAGCAGTACAAGCGCCTCTTCCAGATGGAAGACGCGCACATCGATTTCACCGAAGAGGCCCTTCGGACCCTGGCCCGGCAGGCGCTCGAGCGGAAGACCGGCGCGCGGGGGCTCCGGAGCATCATCGAAAAACTCCTCCTCGACGCGATGTACCAGCTCCCCGACCAGATGAAGGGGTGCCGATACGTCATCACCAAAGAGATGGTCGAAGAGAAGGAGCCGATCCGCCCCCTCCCGTACACGCCGGCGGTTACCCGAATCGCTTAAAGCCGCGCTTCCCCGCGCGGCGGGCGGGCAAAAAAAACGGGTTTATCCCGGTTTGAACTCGTGCTATAATAGCGCCGGGGAAAACTGGGCAAACCTGAAAACTTTCAGTAAGAAAGAGTCGAAAAGAGAGTGTATAAGTCCCGAATCCGCGCCATTTCCGGTCATATTCCGAGCGGCCGGCTGACAAACGACGAGTTGGTCGGCCGTTTCACCGGATGGACCGCCGAAAAGATGGAAAGAAAACTCGGTATCGTCAGCCGCCCGATCATCGAAGAGGGTCGTACCGCGGTCGACATGGCGGTTTCGGCCGGGGAATCCCTCTTTCGGAGCGGGGTCTGCACTCCGGACGACATCGACTTCCTCGTTCTCTGCACGCAGTCTCCCGACTACTTCCTCCCCTCCTCGTCGTGCATCATCCAGGAGCGGCTCGGGATCCCGAAATCGTGCGGCGCGTTCGACTTCAACCTGGGGTGCAGCGGCTACGTCTACGGACTGGGAATCGCCAAAGGGCTCCTCGAAACCGGCCTGGCGCGGAACCTCCTTCTGATCACCAGCGAGACCTACTCCCGCTACATTAACGAGAACGACCGGGTCAGCCGCCCCCTGTTCGGCGACGCGGCGACGGCCACGCTCATTTCGGCCGACGCTCCCGCCGACCGTCTGCCGATCGGCCCGTTCCGGTTCGGCACCGACGGAAAGGGAGCCGATCTGCTGATCGTCAAGGCGGGCGCGCAGCGGCATCCCGCCACCGCCGAGACAAGACTGCCGAAAGTCGATATCCGCGGAAACTACCATTCCGACGAAGAAATCCAGATGAGCGGGCCGGGGATATTCAACTTCGCCATCGACGAGGTCCCCCCGCTGATCGAACAGGTCAAAGCCGACTGCGCCGAACTGAATCTCCCGATCGACAGCTACATCTTCCACCAGGCGAACAACTACATGCTGGCGCGCCTGCGCGAGCTCTGCGGCCTGGAGAACGACCGCTACTACGTCAATATGCGCGAACGGGGGAACACCGTATCGAGCAGCATTCCGATCGCGCTGATCGATGCGGTTAACGAGGGATTCATCAGCCGGGGCGAATCGGCCGTTCTGGTCGGATTCGGAGTCGGCCTTTCGTGGGGCGCCTGCCGCGTCGAACTCGACGACGACCTGGTCCTGACCCTGTAGGCTCACCCCCCCGCAAACGCCCGAAGGCGCCGCGGCCGAACTGGTCCGCGGCGCCTTTCTTTTTCCCAGGGCGAAAAGATAGGCAAAATAAAAAGTTTTTAGAAGACTCTTTCCTTTCGGTTTGAGTTGTTCTTCTTCCTCTGCCGATATAGCGCAAAGGTATGTTTTCAGGCAGGACGCCCCGGCTTTTCGCCGCCGCGATGTCCGACATTCACCGAATCAAAGGCAGAGATATGAGAGTTTTTCTTTCCGGTTTTCTTGGGATCGCGGCCGTACTGGCCGCCGCGGCGGGTCTTTTCGCCCAGAGCTTTTCCGATTATCAGGTCAGCGGGAGCGTCGCCCCCTCGTACGAATGTCCCGAGCCGTATTACGGCGGATACGTCGGCGGCGGCTACGTTGACGGGGGCATCTACGCACCGGCCGCGCCGATCTTCGGACGCTACTCCCTCTACGACCGCAACTCGATGTACCGGACCTATCCCGGCGGTATCGCTCCCTATCAGCGTTACGGCGCGATCTTCGGTTTCGTCCGCCCGGGACTCCGCGGCGGCGACAATCCCTACCAGGGGATCGACCCGGAAATTAACAATCCTTACGCCGGCTATACCGTCACCCGCGGTCCGCGCGACTTCCTGATGAAGAACCCCCCGAACATCGGTCCGTGACCCGAACGCGCCGGAAACGGACAGGCCGCCTGAAGATCCGCAGACCCGCCGGTCCG
>ONWH01000337.1 GCA_900321495.1 uncultured Planctomycetota bacterium | reverse complement strand
CGGTTGCGTGAAGACCCGGATGCGCGGATCTTTCTCCGCAAATGTCCTGACGATTTGTTCCGTTCTGTCCCGGGATGTTTCCACGACCGCCAGACATTCCCAGTCCTGAAATGGCTGATCCAAGACGGATCGGAGGCACTGTTCAATAAAAGTCGCCACATTGTAGCATGGAATGATGATGGAAAAAAAGGGAGTCATGCCGGCACCTGCCTATCCATGATGCGGTCCAGTATCTCGTTCTGGTGTTTCATATATTGCCCAAACGAGAATACCTTTGCACGCTCTTTGCAGTTGTCCGCCTGTTTCTGCCGGAACGTCTCGTCGACAAGAAGACGGGCCAATATCCGCGCAGCTTCTTCGTCTGTGCGGTATGTGAGTTCGGGATTGCCGACGACTTCCATTGATCCGCCTTCGTCCGGCACGATGGGAATGATTCCTGCTTTCAGGTATTCGGCAACGGATATTCCGAACTCCTCGTCGCGTCTTGCATGTACGGCATATGTCCCGCCAAGCAGGAATGCGGCTTTGTCGTCTCCGTAGACCGGGTCGATGAGCCGGACCCACGGCTTTTCAGAGACGGTCCGTTTGATTGTGTCCGCATACTCCCCAGGCGTAAGGGGGCCGGCGATATGAAGCTGGATATCCTGCCCGGAAACAGAACGGGCAAGCTCCACAATCCCGATGATCTCAGTGATGCCCTTTTCCTTTTGAACCCGTCCCAAATAAATGACTCGAAGCGGAACACGTTCGATTTCCATCGATGGAATGTCGAACGTGGTGGGCGGATAAAAGACCGTACAGTTGAAATCCCCGTAAAACGTCCGCATGGTATTCGCGACATATTGGGATGGAACATAGATGTGTTCGCGCCGGTCGGCGATGATAGTCCGGGTCGAGCGCATTCCGAGAAGAGGACGCAGAATCGTTTCTGCCAGAAATGTCCGGAGTTTCCGCTTGAAAAGAGAAAGACCGGAAAGCGGTTTCCTGTGCATGAAGAAATCGTAAAAAGCGTTGTCGCCGAAAAGCCGCATCAGAAAGACCACATGATGCGCCGGTTTCCCGAAATCGATCATGTTGGCGCAGGAGATGCAGATGTCGGCGTCTTTCGCAAGTTTTTTCAGCTGTCGAGTCCTGTAGAACGGAAGGATGGCATCAAGCCGACGGAGAACATTGCTTTCCGGCTTGACGAGTACGATGTCGACCGCATGCACGTCGAGTTCGATTCCGTAGTGATTTATCGCATGTTCAATGTCGGATTTCCAGTCCAGAGCCAGTATAACGGAGCATCCGCGGCGCTGCAGCTCCTCAATGAACAGAAGAGGCAGATAATCGCTGCCTCCCAGCGTTTCTCCGAACATGTAGTAATAAATAAGGACTTTTTTCCCCGACGGCAGGGGTGCGGCGGAGTTCATGTCATGATCGGTTGTTTGCTGGAGGATGTGCTGCATGATGCCCTGTGAATCAATTTTCCGGTGTTTTGGCAAGCCGGCCCCACGGTTAAAGCTTCATTCTCGGAACGAAATGATAATCAGTAGCTTTGGTCTTTCCGTATTCGGGATCGACGACCATGATCTTTGACAGCACCTCCGTGCAGCGTCCGCAATGTGTGCAGCTGGCGGCGCACTTGCCGCCGATCCCGCTTTCCACCCAGTCCGCCGGGAAGCGTTTGTTGTCGAGGATGTGCGGCCGGAAGAAATACGAGTAGCCCGGGTCGAGCAGGCGCAGCAGATTTCCGTCGTAGCTGCGTTCGCAGTAGGCGCGGATGATGCGCTCCGGTTCGGGGACCGCCCGGGTCGAGAGCTTGATCACGTCGACCTCGTTCTCGTAGTAATGCAGGTCTTCCGGGCGGATCCAGGAGGAACGCAGGATCTCTTCATACTGTTTTTTCATGTACATGCTGATGCAGCGCGACGGCTGGATGCCCGTCCGCCTTGTCTCCTCCACGGTCCGGCTCAGACCGTGCGAATTGATCGTTTCGTGGAAGAAATGGAACGGGCAGTTCCGCAGGCAGCTCCCGTTCACGAGCATGCACAGTTTCTTGCCGTGGTCCAGAGTCCATTTGCGGAATGCCCGGAGCGTGGGCAGATCGCGCTGGAGGTCGCGGCTGATGTAGTAGGAATCGAACATCGGCGCCATGTACTCCATGGAGATGATG
>ONWH01000105.1 GCA_900321495.1 uncultured Planctomycetota bacterium | reverse complement strand
GGGCGCGCGGTCGGCCCCCGGCGTTATTCCGGAGCAAGCCGCGCGGGCGATGTATCGCGCCGATGTTTCGCCGCTAACACCCGCGAGTCTCACTTCATCGTGATCAGCCTGTATTTCCGCGAGCCGAGCCCGATCTTTTCGCCGTGAATGAGCTGTGTCTCCCATTCCGATTCCGGTGTGGTGTTTTTAAAGTGATCGTGATGATCGACGAATCCTTTTGCTGCCATCCGGTCCCCTAAGACCGAGTCGGGAAGGGGAACGGCGGCCAGGCAGGCGTCGGCGCACGCCTGGTCGAGCGCGACCGGATCAAACGAAGCGAACATCCCGATATTCGGGAGGATCGGCGCGTCGTTTTCGCCGTGACAGTCGCAGTAGGGGGAGACGTCGGTGATAAGTGAGATGTGAAACGCGTCGCGCCCGGCGACCACCGCCTTGGTGTACTCGGCCATCTTCGCGTTCAGAACGGCGATCGCCTGATTCTGAGCGAAATCGATCGCGTCGAAGTTGCACGCGCCCAGACAGCGGCCGCATCCGACGCAGTGAGTCAGATCGACCCTCATCTTGCGGCGCCGGCCGTCGTAGACCAGGCCGCTGTTGGCGCATTCGCGGAGGCACCGCCTGCATCCGCGGCAGAGGCCGGGATCGATGGTCGGTTTTCCGCCGGAATGCTGATCGGTCTTCCCGGCGCGGGAGCCGCATCCCATTCCGATGTTTTTGATCGTGCCGCCGAACCCGGTCATCTCGTGCCCCTTGAAGTGGGTCAGGCTGATAAAAACGTCGGCATCCATGATCGCCCGGCCGATTCTCGCCTCTTTGGTGTACTCGCATCCTTCCAGGGGGACGGCGATATCGTCGGTCCCTTTCAGTCCGTCGCCGATGATCACCGGGCAGCCGGCCGACAGCGGCGTAAACCCGTTTTCCCACGCGCACTCCAAATGTTCCAGGGCGTTTTTGCGTGAGCCGGGATACATCGTGTTGCAGTCGGTCAGGAACGGTTTGCCGCCCAGCTCTTTCACCAGGTCGGCGATCGCCTTGGCATAGTTGGGACGCAGATAACTGATATTTCCGAGTTCGCCGAAATGCATCTTGATCGCGACGAATTTCCCCTCCATGTCAATCTTGTCGAGTCCGGCGGTTCGCGCCAGTTTCTTCAGCTTTTCAGGAAGGCTCCGTCCCCCGTATTCCGTCCGGAAGTCGGTGAAATAGACTTTCGCGGTCTTAACGGCGGCTTGCTTGCTCATGATTTCTCCTTCTCCCCCTTAGACCGACCGGCCCGGTTCGGAGACGCTCTTTTCCCACTCCGCTTCGTTAAATCCGACCAGAACGGTCTTGCCGGTGACCAGGATCGGCCGCTTGACCAGCATGCCGTCGGTCGCCAAAAGGCCGATCATTTCCTCTTCCGGCATCTCTTTTACGCGGGCCGAAAGCCCCTGCTGCCGATAGAGGATTCCGCTTGTGTTAAAGAACTTTCGGGCTCCCTTGCCGCTTTTTTTAATCCAAGCCGATAATTCTTTCGCCGTCGGGTTCTCTTCTTTGATCGGGCGGACCTTGTATTTTATCCCGTGCGCGTCGAGCCACTTCTGCGCTTTCCTGCATGTGGTACAGCGGTCGTAACAGATTAATGTGATCATTCTTTTCCTTTCTATCCGGCGATGCGGCAATATTCCTCCGTCCGGGACGGGGTTCGATTCTTCCCGCGGCTCGCTGGCCGGCGTCCGATCCTATTTTTCTTTCAACTTTCTAAGGACTTCGAGCGCCTTTTCGACGACCGCCTCGCCGCCGCCGGGAGCCAGGACGGAGTCGATCGTCTCGTAGCTTCCCTCCTCAAAAGCTTTGAGGGTCGGCACGTACAGATAATCCCCTTGGGAAAGTTCCAGAACGATCGTCTGTTTGAACGGGGAGTTTTCTCGGATCGCGTTTCCCAGATCGACGAAAATTTCACCCGGCAGGGAGACGATCGCCAGGTCATCGGATATCCGCACGGCCTGAATGTCGAGCGGGAGGATGTCCGGGTAGAAGGAGCAGTTCACAATTTTTTCGGCCCGCGCGCGGTCGAGGAAGGGGAGCCCTTTCCCTTCGGGTGCGACCGCCAGTTCCATCATACTCTCGGCCTTTTCAAGGTCCTTGTCGGTGAACTTCTGTTTCGGCCACTCGAGGATCTCACCGTGGAACGCCAGGCTCGGCGTCACACGGCCGAGTCCGTGATGATTCGTCATTTCAAGCGCGTTGAGCCCCAGGATCGTCCCGATTTCCGAGGCGTGGCGCGGCTCGCTCCCCCCGGCGAAATCGAGGTGGTTGATATCTCCCGCAGTGCCGTTTCCGAAGACCGAAACGAAATCGGCTCCGAACCGCGACTGCAGCACATTGCTCAGATAACCGGGATAATCCTGGCTGATCAGCGTCCCTTCGGTCGTGTCGGGATGGAGCGCGAAGTTGGTCAGGGAGGTGAATGGCGCGTCGGTGTCCGCGTCCTTAAAGAGGAAGAAGGTGAACTTCGGGTCGATTCCCGCCGCGGGCCGGACCTTATCGGGATTGTCGAATCCCGGATTGAACCGGACCGA
The DNA here is from genome assembly GCA_900321495.1 of uncultured Planctomycetota bacterium. Classification (GTDB taxonomy): domain Bacteria; phylum Planctomycetota; class Planctomycetia; order Pirellulales; family Thermoguttaceae; genus RUG695. The sequence goes on along the minus strand of ONWH01000105.1, from coordinate 2,751 downwards.
ACCGTCTTTCATGATGAACCGGCGGTTGAACGAAACGCCGAGGAGGTCTTTCTGCCCCTCGTCGAGTACCGCCGGGCGGAGATTGTCGAGCGCTGTATTGATCGCCTCAATTCCCCGGTCGATGAAGAACTGCTCGTAGTCGATCGGCTCGCACGGATCGGTTCCGTTGTTCTGCGCCATCGCCCGGGCGTGCAGATGTTTCCGGATCGGGCCGCAGAAGAGAGGGGCGGTATGCGAGTGGGTGGCGCAGATGATGATTGCTTCCCGGTCAATTCCGCGTTTTTCGGCGATCGCGTCCCGAATCGGATCGGTTGAACTGGTCGGAATCGAACAGGTATCGGAAAACATGAGAACCGCGGTATTTTCCCCCTGTCGAAGCGCCAGCGCCTTGAAGTAGATCGGGTCGTGCACCCCGGTCGAGATCCGTTCGTCGAAATAGCCGCGAAGGCGGAACCCGACCGGCGGGGTGATTTCAACGGCGGCGGCGCCGGCGTAAAAGGGCGCCGGTTCGGCGGCGGAGAGGATACCGGCCGCGGCGAGGAGGAGGATAACCGAAAGGAGAACGCGTTTCATAATGACCCCGCTTCCGAATGTGAGTGAACGAAAGACCTGTGCGGAAACAAAAACGGCCGGCTCCCCCGCGAGAAGGGAAGAGGCCAGCCGCTATTCTAAAAAATTTCAATCGGCTTGAAAAGAGTCCGGGTTAGCTCAGCTTGAGCACGTCGTCCATGCCGTAGAGCCGGCCCGGGACTTTTCCCGCCAGGAATTTCGCCGCGGACAGGGCGCCGGAAGCGTAGGCATCGCGGTTGGTCGCCTTGACCGTCAGTTCCATCGTCTCGCCCAGCAGGCCGAAGATGATGTTGTGTTCCCCCGGATTGTCGCCGATCCGCACGGCGTGGTATCCGATCTCGTTATGCGGCCGGGCGCCCGGCTTGCCGCTGCGGCCGTGTGTTTCGCCGGTCAGGTTCATCTTCTCGGCGATCAGCTGTCCGAACTTGAGTGCGGTTCCGCTCGGCGCGTCCGCCTTGAACCGATGATGCTTCTCAATGATTTCAACGTCGGCGTCTTTGTCGGCGAGCGCCTCGGCGGCGATCTGGGCGAGTTTCATCGTCAGGTTTACTGTCAGGCTCATACTCGGAGACCAGAGGACAGGCACATCGGCGGCGGCGGCGCGGAGCATTTCCTTCTGCTCTTCCGAAAGGCCGGTCGTCGCGTAGACAAGCGCCAGGTTCCGTGCGCGGCAGAGGCCGAGGAGCGTCTCGAGCGCGGCGGGAGCCGAGAAGTCGATTACCACGTCGGCCGCGGCCGATTCGGGAATCGCATCGGTCAGAGGGATGCCGTTCGTTCCGATCCCGGCAACTTCGCCGCTGTCGGACCCCAGAAGGGGATGACCGGCGGCTTCCACGGCGGCCGCGACTTCAAGTGCGGGATCCGCCGCCGCCAGGGCGATCAGACGTTTTCCCATCCGGCCGGCGGCGCCGTAAATGGCAACGCGTGTTTTTTCTGTCATGATTTGGCCTTTCCGCTTCTGAGCGATTATTTGAGCAGATCGATGATCGCGTCGATATCGTTGGCGACCGTCACCGGATGGTTGGCAAACTCGGTTGTCCTGACTCCCCGTTTGCCGAGAACGGATTCGAAGAACTCCTTGTTGTTTCCGTGATACGCGACCGTGGCGTTCGGGTCTTTCAGCTGGTTTCCGGTCAGGATGCAGACGACCCGTTCGTCTTTTCCGATCACTCCTTCGGCAACCAGCTTTTTCGTTCCCGCCAGGCTCGCCGCGCTCGCCGGTTCACAGCCGAGTCCGCCGGCGCCGACGTTCGCCTTCGCGTCGAGGATCTCCTGTTCGGTGACCTCGCGGACCACGCCGTTGCAGAAGTCGAGCGCGCGGAGGCATTTGGTCAGGTTGACCGGACGGTTAATCTCAATCGCGCTGGCAATCGTGTCGGCTCGCCGCCCCTCGGCGTCCATCTGGTCGTAGAATTTTTTGATGTGGGCCTGGTCACACCGGCCGCCGTTCCAGCGGAGCCCTTCCTTTTCGAAAAGGCGGTAGAGGGTATCGGCTCCGGCGGCGTTGATCACCGCCAGGCGCGGGATCTTTTTAATGAGTCCGAGCTTGTGCAGCTCGATGAAGGCCTTGCCGAACGAGCTGGAGTTTCCCAGGTTCCCGCCGGGAACGACGATCCAGTCGGGAACCTCCCAGCCGAGCCCTTCCAGAACGCGGAACATGATCGTCTTCTGCCCCTCGAGCCGGAACGGGTTGAGGCTGTTGAGCAGATAGAGGTTCAGTTTCTTTGAGGCTTCCTGAACGCGCGCCATGGCATCGTCGAAATCCCCTTCGATCTGGATCGTGCGCGCGCCGTAATCGAGCGCCTGCGAGAGCTTGCCGTAGGCGATCTTCCCCGAACCGATGAAGATGACCGCGTTCATCATCCTGGTCACCCCGCAGTAGATTGCCAGCGAGGCGCTGGTGTTTCCCGTCGACGCGCAGGCGGTATGCTTGGCGCCGACCAGTTTGCCGTGCGTGGTGCCGGCGGCCATCCCGTTATCCTTGAACGATCCGGACGGGTTCATCCCCTCGTATTGCAGGTAGAGGGATCCGGGAACCAGACCCGCGTACGGGGCGACGTAGTCGGCCTTCTGAAGGATCGTCTGCCCTTCGCCGATCGTTACGCACTCTTCAAGTTTGGCGAACGGGAGCAGTTCGTGGAACCGCCAGACGCCGCTGTGCCGCTGCGGGATCCGGCGCTG
>ONWH01000107.1 GCA_900321495.1 uncultured Planctomycetota bacterium | reverse complement strand
CTCTGCGGAAGTTTCTGCATTCGATACCGCGGCCAATGCGGGTTCGTCCGCCGGTTGCTGAGCCGACGAGTCACTGATCTGTTCCTGGGGGCGTTTGGTCGGAAGGGCAATCAGCCCCTCATCCTCCGGGTCCGTGAGCTCGGCGGTCGGCGTTTTTTGAACCGCCTCTGCCCCGGCCGACTCGCCGTCAGACATGGCGGGATCGGCCCGGACAATCAGCGAATCCTCCGTAACAGCGGAATCTTCCGATACCGTTGCCGGATCCGCCTCGGCCGAATTTCCTGAATTGGCACTTTCATCGGCGTTCATCTCAGAGGCCGGCTCGACCGATGCGGATTCCAAAACCGGTTCGCTCTCCCAATCGGCATCGAACGGTTCCATCGGGGGTGCCAACTCTTCAGCGTCAGCAACGGGATCGTCGAGAACCGCATCGTCATCCCATTTCGGGCGCTCACCGACATTGATTCCGGGAATCACTTCATTTTCGATTTTGATTTCGTCATTCCATTGCCGGGCAAATTCTTCAGAACGCGGAGAGTCGGAAGACTCCGCCGTTTCTTCATCATCCGCGGCATTCGCCGCTCCGGTCCCCTGACCAAAGAACTGAGAATCGTAATCGATCGTCACATTCTTCTTTTCCGGATCCCAATTCTCCTTATCGCCGCTCCAGAGACGGTGATATTCCGAATCCCTGTCAACGAGTTCCCCGTCGGCATCGGTCACAGGCCGGCGTGCCAGGAATGAAGAAGATGTTCTGTCCCAAGGGGTCTCGCTCCGGGGGATCATCGAGGCGATGAGCCACCCCAGAAAGAGAACGACCACAGCCAGAACGACTTTCAGGTTTTGGGAATTACTCGACAAAGGTATCATGCTGTGAAATTAATCCTTTTGTGAAACAAACCTCTCCATCAATTATATCCGTACACGAGACAACTTTAAGAAAAAATCCGGGTTTTTTGCCGTTTTTTCAAAATAAAAACTTAATTGCTTAAACAACTGTTATAACCGTTACATTTTGCCAAGATTTCAGAAAAACACTCCCTTCCCTCTGACCTTGCGCGGACTTAAACGGGTGCTATAATGGTACGTAGCTCATAGAGAGGCGGCCTTCTGTGAAGGTCCTGCAATGGGAACCTGTGAACCTGGTCAGGTGAGAAATCAAGCAGCCATAAGCATCCGTTCTCATGTGCCGGGACCTTCATAGAGCGCCGCCTCTCTTTTCATTCGTCTTCTGTCGGCTGTGCGGGATTGGTCCCGCCGCAATCCAGGACAAGCGGAAAGGTCATGACCGAAAAGAAAAAAAATGGTGAAATCGCCCCCGTCCCGAACGACGAAAACGCGTCGTACCAGGTTGTGGCACGGCGCTATCGTCCTCAGGGATTTGATGCGCTGATCGGCCAGGATCACATCGCCAAAGCGCTCGCCGGTGCAATCACCAGTGGGCGAATCGGTCACGCCTACCTCTTTACCGGCGCCCGCGGGGTCGGCAAAACCTCTTCGGCACGTATTCTGGCCAAGGCGCTTAACTGCGTGAACGGGCCGACTCCGACCCCATGCAACGAGTGTGAAATCTGCCGAGGCATCAGCACAGGTGACGATATTGATGTCCTCGAAATCGACGGTGCCAGCAACCGCGGGATCGATGAAATCCGCCAATTGCGCCAGAGCGCCGTCGTTCGGCCGAGCCGGGCCCGCTACAAAATCTATATCATCGACGAAGTCCACATGCTCACGCGTGAGGCGTTCAACGCGCTCCTCAAAATCCTCGAAGAGCCGCCCGAGCATGTGAAGTTCATCTTCTGCACCACGGAACCGAACAAGCTGCCGATCACTATCCTTTCGCGATGCCAGCGGTTTGATTTTGCCGGCATCGACGTGCGGATGATCGCGCAACATCTGAATTACATCGCGCAGAACGAGGGTATCACGGTCGAAGAAGGTGTCTGTGAGGCACTCGCCCGGCGGGCCAACGGCTCGATGCGTGACGCTCAGTCCCTGCTGGAGCAGCTTCTGTCGTTCGCATCCGAACACATCACCCTGACCGATGTCAACCGGATGCTCGGCACTGTCGACGACCAGAAGATATTCGACCTTCTCGCCGCCATTAAAGACAACAATCCGGGTGGGCTCTTCCCCATACTGGCGAAAGCTTCCGCCGAAGGGGTCGATTTCGGCGTTCTTCTCGAACAGATGATCGGCACATTCCGTGACCTGCTCGTTATTTCGTGCGGTTGCACGCAGGAGGCGCTCATTTATTCCGGACCGGGCCGGTTCGACGAGCTTAAAGATTTGGCGGGGGTATTGGGAACCGAACGGATATTGGCATCCATGCAGATCGTTTCGCAGACGATCTCGCGGATGCGGTACAGCACCCAAGGCCAGATACTCACTGAAATGACGTTGGTACGCCTCTGCGGGCTAAGCCGACTGACCGATGCCGTTCGGCTGATCGACCGGCTCCGGAGCGGACAGATCCCTTCGCCGACTGTTGCCGACCCTCTCCCCTCCCCTCAAAAAAAAAGCCCTGACTTGAAAGAACCGCGCGCCGCGGCATCGCGCAAGACTCCGTCTGCGTGTCCCGACGCACCGGCAAAACCGGCGGTTTCGACGCGATTATCCGTTCCGGTAACCGAAGAAATGGCGTCGAAACCGCAAGCCGTTGCCGACGCTCTTCCCCCCGCTCCAAAACCCGCGCTTGCAACCCTCACCAATGACGCTCTTATGAGAATGTGGCGGGAGGTTGCCGGCCGATTCGGCATCTCCCTTTCATGCGCCGCCGCCGCGGTAACCCGAGTCGAATGGGGAAGCGGAAAACTCCGGCTCGGAATCCCGTCCGGTCAGGCCGGCGATCAGCCCGCCGATATCTGCAGTAAGGGGAGCAAAACGATCGCCGCGGCGTTTGGCGAATTCGTTTCTGACGCCGCTGTTCCGGTCGAAATATTCCGAACCGAAGAGGAAGCCGCGTCAGTCTCTTCCCGCCCGCGTCCCGCATCGGTCTCCGCCGCATCCAAAAGGGAAGAGCTCCGTAAAAAGATTCAAAACCCGATAGTAAAAAAGATTGAATCGTTCTTCGGCGGAAAGCTCGAAGAGGTCAGCGACAGCTGAATCTTTCGGTTCGGTCTGCGCATCATTAAACCCCAAAGCTAAGAGAGAACGGCCTTAAGGCGAGATTAATCCGACGATGACACAAACCATTTTTGAGTTCTGTCCCGGCCTCCCCCCCCGCAATCTCCTCGGCGGTTCCCTGACGGGTCTTTTCTGCCTCTTCTACGCCGTGGCGTTCCTCGCGGAACTCTGCCGAATCAGGCACAGCGGCCGTATTCAGCGCGGGATTTCTTTCGTGGCTCTTCTGTCCGGACTGATCCCCCACACCGTTCTCGTATTTAACCTCCCCATTACTGCTGCGCCGCAGGCCGCGACCGGCGCGGGCCAGTGGTTTTATGTCCTGGCGTGGGGACTGATTCTGCTGGAAATGATCCTCTTTTTCAGCTACCCGAGAACTCCATTCGGAGCTTTTCTCCTGCCGGCTGTCTTCGTGGCGGTCTTCGCCGGCTCAGCGCTGTCGGACACAAAATTTCGTGAAGCAAGCCGCTTGTTCGGTACCCTTCACGGCCTTTCCCTTTTAATGGCGACCCTCTTTCTCCTTTACGGCTTCGTCACCGGCATGATGTACTTTCTCCAGCGAGCCAAGATCAGGAGCCGGAAAGGGTTTCTGCGCGGGATTCCGTTCCCCAGTCTCGAATGGCTTCAGAAATCGAATCGCGTTTCAGCGCGTCTGTCCCTCTTCTTCCTGGGTCTGGGAATCTTTTTCGGCATGCTGATGCGCAGGGCCGCTGAAACCGACAGGGGGGTACGGTCGGGTGATCTGATGGTCTGGGGAGGAATCACGCTTTTCCTTCTGATGGCCGTTTCGCTTCTGTTCCTTTCGAAATCGGATCCGGGCCGTAAAGACGGCCGTACCGCGCTGCTCTGCGTTATCAGTTTCCTGATCCTGATCGTAATCTTAGGTTACGGGAGTTTCGCCTCAAAAGCTCATTGGCTTTTCACCCAGAACGGCGAACCCGCCGCCGGAACGCTCACGGACCATGACAAGGAGAGTCTCCGGTGAAGATTTGCATGTTCGGAATCGACCATAAGACGGCTTCGGTCGCCGTTCGCGAATCGTACGCGTTTTCGGCGGACAAAACGCGCACATTCCTCGACAAATGGCATGCCGCGTTTTCTGACGCTGAGGCGGTTCTCCTTTCGACCTGCAACCGGACCGAACTCTATCTCGGCACACAGGAAGATGCCTTTCCCGAAGAACGCGCCGTAACGCGCTTTTTGGCCGATACGGCGGGTCAGAAATCCGAAACCGCCTCCGAACCAAACCGTCTTCTGCACGTTTTGTACGGCGAAGATGCTGTCCGCCATCTCTTTTCGGTCGCTTCCAGTCTCGAGAGCATGGTTCTGGGAGAGCCGCAGATTCTGGCGCAGATCAAAGAGGCGTACAATATCGCCTCCGATGAGGGAACCGCGGGAATCGTTCTGCACTCCCTCTTTCAAAGTGCGCTGAAAACCGCCAAACGTGTCTCGGTCGAAACCGAACTGTTCCGCCATCGAATCAGTCTGCCGGCAGTCGCCGTTTCGGACTTCGCACTTGAACTTTTCGAGAAGCTCTCCGACAAACGCGCGCTTGTACTCGGTGCCGGTGAAATGGCCGAAGAAACGATCCGTTACCTCAAAGATGCCGGAGGAAAAGATATCGCCGTCGCGAACCGCAGCCGTAAAAAGGCTGAACTTCTCGCCGAGCGTTTCGAAGGCCGGGTTGCCGACTGGGACGCGCGGATTACGGAGCTGGGAGCCGCCGACCTGCTGATCGCCGCAACAGGCGCGGGCGAACCGGTCATCACCGCCGAAGACTACCGTTCAATCGCCGCCGCCCGCGGCGGACGCCCTCTCTTTATGGTCGACCTTTCGGTCCCGCGCAACCTGGACGAGCGTCTGGGACGGCTGCCGAATGTCTATCTCTACTCAATCGATGATCTCGAAGAGGCGTGCAGCCGGAACCGGAAGGCACGGCAGCGCGAAATTCCGAAAGCGCAGCGCGTCATCGCCCAGGAGACCGAATCGTTTTTAAAAGGGCTCCGTCTGCGCGGATCGGGAGAACTGATCGCTGAACTCCGCCGGCAGTGGAACGGGGTCAAAGAGGACGAAGTTCAGCGTCTGCTGAACAAGACCGGTCCCCTTTCCCCCGAAACGGAATCGGAAATCCGCTACGCATTCGACCGGCTCATCAACAAACTCCTCCACGCGCCGATGCGTTCGATTCGTGACGAATCGCTCGAAGGAAAACCGGCCCGTCTGCTGGACGCCATGTCCAAGCTTTTCCGGTTCCAGGACAGGCGGAAGTAACGCTTATCGCAGGATCGTTCCATTCGGCTTTCTATCGCCCGCGCGGCGGAAAGAACGCCGCCGCGGCCAGTATCACCAGTTCCGGAAGGATCGGTGAGCGATACCGCAGCGACGAAACAAAGATCAGATGAAGCAGTGTTACATAGACTGCGGGAATCCATAAAAGGCGAACGAGCCGAACGCGGCGCAGCCGCCACGCCCCCCAGACCGCTCCGACCCCCACCGGCAAAAAGGTCAGGCAGATCAGGAGCCGGGCCGGAACCGCCGAGAAGGCGGACTCGTTCGGGAAGACGTTCCAAAGACGGAAGAACTTCACACCAGCCAGACGGATCGCCTCCTTCGGATGTTTCCGCACCCAGTCGATCGCCGCTTCTTTCATGGCGCGGTCGAGCCGAACCTCATAGAACTCCCTGTTTCCGTCCGGGTCCGCTGCGGCCTGCCGATCGAGTTCGCCGCGAAACCTATCGACGAACGCCATATCGCTTCCGCCGCCGGCAGTCGGCGAAAGCCCGTCGTAAAGACTCGCTCCGACCTGGAGAGTGGTCGGGATGAAACGGCCGGTCAGGCACGCGTTGCGGATCCACCAGGGAGACATCAGCGCGATAAAGACAGCCAGGAGAATCACCCCGCAAAGAACCGCGCGGCGCGCGTAACGGGCGACAAATGCCCGTGTGTCGCGGAACAGGAAAAACATGCACACGATAAACGGAAAGAGGCAGAGCGCGTCCGGACGGACATAGACCCCCAGCGCCCAGAATAGCCCGACCCAGACCGCCCGCGCCGGAGAGAACCGGCTCCGGGCCAACACGATCAGTGCCAGAATCAGCGCCAAGGTCATCACACAGCTTAACTCTTCACTCAGCACACAGACCGATTGGAACAGAAGTTCCGGCATGGCCGCGGCGAAGAGCATCGCCCAGAGCGCAAGCCGCCGATCGCCGAACAGCGCGAGGGCAACCGTTCCGGTCAGGAGTACCGTAAGACATCCTAGAACAGCATTTTCAACCCGAGCCGCAAATACCGGCGGGTCATCGGTCATCAGAAAAAGAGGGGCCAGAACCAGTGGATAACCCGGCATGCGGAACAGCTTCCAATGCCGCACAGGATCATGCTCATACGGCACGCCGGATGCCAGCGCGCGCCCCAGCTGCCAGTAGGAATCGCTGTCGCCGAAAAAAAAGGGCGCCTCCCCACGTGAAGCGGTAAAGCGCTCCCAGCCGATTGCCCCGCCCAGACGCAGAGCAAACGCCAGAAGGAGAATCAGCGCCGCGTATCCGTAAAACCGACGCCGATCCATCGTTCAGAATCCGCGCTGCGCCGGCAGAGTATTCACTTTGAGACGCCCCACACTTCCAGTTCG
>ONWH01000047.1 GCA_900321495.1 uncultured Planctomycetota bacterium | reverse complement strand
TAGTCCGGCCTGTTTTCGCGCGGGGGTCGGCTGGCGTTTCCCGGTTTACGGGGTCTGCCGCCGAAACCGGATCTTTTGCCCGGTGCGGCGCGGCGCGGGTCTTTCGGATTACGGGAGCGGAACCGGGAACCGAACTTTCTCTTCTGCGCCTCTTTGCGCCGTTTCGCCTCTTCCTGCTCGCGGTATTCCTGCCGGGCGCGCTCCTTGGCCTCCTTTTCGCGCTCCTGTCTCCGCTTCAGAAGCCTGACGCGGGACGACTGGCGAAGATGCTCGGCTTTTGAAAGGTGAGGCGGAATGAGCGCATCGGGACCGGTACCGATCAGATCTTCCCGTCCGGCCTCGTGCAGAGCCGCTTTGACATCATGGTAATACGCCGGGTTGTCGAACATGAACAATACGCGCTGCAGGCGGCGTTCGCGCATACTCCGCGCGACGTGAACCGGTTTTCCCGTTTCGAGGTCAAGCCCGGTCCAGAAGACGGCGCCCGCCGCGTCAAACGGAAGCGGCACAAAGTCGAGTATCCGCTCAGGCCGGATTCCGGCCGCTTTCATCACAGCCGCCAGCTCGGCCGCCTCGCGGTACCCGAATCCGGGGAACCCCGCGATCAGTGTCGGCGGCTCGGGACACTCTCCATCCGAACCGCAGTCAGCGACGGCCGGGGGAAGACGCAGCGATTCGCGCATTTCCGGCGGCAGCATCCGCGCCATATCGCCCGCCGCGCGGTACTGTGCGGCGGCAAGCGCCCGGGCGTCTCGTGTCTCATCGCCCGGCAGCACATCTCCTTCCGCACCGAGCGCGGGAATCACCTCATCGCCGTACGAGGGATGCGCTTTCCGCGTAAAGGGGAGCGCGCCGATCCGTGCCGTCTCGTCCGCCGTAAGAGGCCGTGCCGGCGGATTCACCGCGACGGCGTCGAGTCCGTGTTCCTGCACCAGCACTTTGGCGCTTTCCGGGTCGAGGTTTGCGCGGATCACCTTGGTCATTTCGGCGAAAAGCCTTTTACTCTTCCGGTCCTCTTCCGGTTTCGTGCGGTCGCCGCAGACTTCTTCGTAGCTCGGCAGATGCCGAAGCGATTCCGTCTCTTCGGGAAGATCCTCGTCCGGCGCGATCCGGTACGCCGTACCGCGTATATCGCGCAGTTCCGTGACCCGTTCCCCCGCGTCCAGGCGGCGGTAGATTTCGCGCAGTGCCGACTCCCCGGGACCGTAGACCAGAAGGGCCGCTTTCGCGTCAATCAGAATTGAGCGTCTGACCCTGTCGCTCCAGGCGTCGAAATGCGCGAACCGGCGCAGAGCCGCCTCAACTCCGGCGGCGACAATCACGGCCCCCGGATACGCTTCCCGCGCCCGCTGCGCGTAGGCGAGCGTCGCGCGGTCGGGGCGCCGTCCCGGTTTTCCGCCGGGAGTCAGCGGATCGTCGCCGCGGAGACGCCGGTCCGCCGTGTAGTGGGCGAGCATCGAGTCCCGTTCGCCGGCTGTTATGCAGAACCCCAGCCGGGGCCGGCCGAACTCCGTCCACGCGGTATGACGCCGCGCGTCCGGCTGGCTCAAAACCGCCACACGCAGGCCGTCCGCTTCCAGAAGGCGCGCGGCCCGTCCCGTGAAAAACGCGGGATGATCGATATACGCGTCGCCGGTCACCAGAACGACATCGACTTCCGGCCATCCGCGCCGGGCGACTTCGCCGGCGGTCATCGGCAGAGGGTCGGAAGCCGGAACAAGCGCTTTTTCTTCCGGCGTGAGCGCGGGCGAGGGGATAAACTCTTGCGGTTCGTGTTTCATGGGACGCATCAATCGAACGGATATCCGGCGGCTGGGCAAAAACGGCGGGTCAGACGCGCAGATCGGCGTCGTCGGTAAAGAGGTCGCGGTACTTCTCGCGGATCGGCTGAACCTGTTCGGCGAGGAATTCGTCGACCTGTTCCGGCGCGCGGCCGACGAACCGGATCGGTTCGAGCTGAGCGTCGATATCGATCCCGGCGAACGCCTCATCCCGGCGCAGACGGTCGAGCAGATCGTTATCGAGCCCTTCAACCTTCACGCGCGCGGCGGCGGCCTGGCTGTGCACGCGGATCCGTTCGTGCAGATCCTGGCGGTCTCCCCCCTGTTCGACGGCGGCCATCAGAATATTCTCGGTCGCCATAAAGGGGAGCTCGCTCCGGAGGTTCCGTTCGATCACCTTCGGATAGACCACCATATTTTCGACGATGTTCTGATAGATGATCAGAAGCGCGTCGACCGCCAGAAACGCCTGGGGAAGGACAAGGCGCCGGCATGCCGAGTCGTCGAGCGTCCGCTCCATCCACTGTGTGGCAAGAGTCATTGCCGGGCAGCTCTGAATGCTCATCACAAAACGGGCGAGCGAACAGATTCT
>ONWH01000104.1 GCA_900321495.1 uncultured Planctomycetota bacterium | reverse complement strand
GACGATGGAACTCAACGGCGAAAAGGGCGCGGTCTACTTCAATCTGGAAGAGCCGGAATATATTCAGTTCTTCCGTTACGCCGATCCTTCCGGCCAGAAGATCGAAGACCACCTGACCGGCTGGCAGAAGATTCTGGTCACGAACAGCGAACATCCCTACATGAGCCACTACTGGGTGCCGGGAACGATGATCGGCTACGAACATTACTTCATCAACCAGCTGGCTGATTTCCTGGCAGGGATTTCCGGAGGTCCGGAATGCCATCCCGATGTGCACGACGCCCTGCGTGTTCAGAAGGTCTGCGACGCGGTGATCCGCAGCGCCAAAGAAGAAAAATGGATTGAGATCCTCTGACCTTCATTTCACCAATCGTTCCGGCGCGCCGTGAAAGCGGCGCGCTTTTTCATCGTCCCCTTCCCTTTCCACGTTCAAAAGAACCGATGCGCATAGACTCCTGGGAAATCCGGCTTCTTCGCCTGCCGCTTGCGAAACCTTTCTATACAACCGACCGCGCGGTCGACCACTGTGACACGGTTTACGTCGCGGCGAAAAGCGGCGGGCTGACCGGCTGGGGTGAAGCCGCACCGGGAAACGCTCCGTTCCTGACCTGCGAATCCGCCTCGGGCGTATTCGCCCTTCTGCGCGATCACCTTCTTCCGGCCCTTCCGCTGAAACACGGGTGGGAATCCGCGGAATCGCTCGCCGAAGCAATGGCGCCGATCCGCGGAAACCGCTACGCCAAAGGGGCGGTCGATATGGCGTGGCACGACTTGAACGCCCGGATAAAAGAAAAGCCGCTCTGGCAGACGATTGGGGGTGTTCAGCGGCCGATCGAAGTCGGCCTGACTTTCGACCGTATGCCGGCCCACGACGATCTCTACGCCGAGCTGGACCGCGTTCAGACGGAAAAGTTCCACCGTATTACACTTAAAATGCGTCCGGGCTGGGAAGTTCAGGCGGTGAGCGCGGCCCGCGCCCTCGCCCCGTGGCCGACCCTCCTGACGGTCGATCTGGAAGGGGCGCTCAATCCCGCCGATCAGGGGGAGATGCTCTACAGGCTGCAGGATTTCATGCCCCTGGCGGTCGAACAGCCGTTCGATCCGGCGGACCTTTACGCCCACGCCATCTTTCAGGAGACATTCCGCGCGCCGCTGTCGCTCGACGAGTCGGTCTCGTCCCTCCTCGACGCGCGGATCGCGCTCGATCTCAAGAGCGGACGTGTCCTCTGTCTGAAACCGGGGCGGCTCGGCGGCCTTTTCGAAACCGTCCGGGTTCATGACGCGGCACGCAATGCCGGAAATGCGTGCTACGCGGGATTCGAGCTGGGAACCTCACTCGCCTACCGCCACGCGCTCGCCGCAGCTTCGCTGGAAGGGTCCACACTCCCCGCCGATTATATCCGGTTCGGCGAAGTCTTCGCCGAAGAACCCGGCAGACCGCTCACTCCGACACTCCACGAATTCCCCGCCAAAAAGGAGGGCGCCCCGCCGAAAGAGTGGCAGGCGATCGATCTGTGGACCGAGCCGGGGATCGGGTTCGACCCGGATCCGGAAATCATCGAAAAATATACCGTCGACCGGGCGGTCTTCCCGTCGTGAGATTACGGACAAGTTTGATGCAGGGCGCGGTTTTCCACCGCGCCTTTTTTCTGTATATCGGCAAGCTGCGCAAGGGCACGGGCTATCCCAGGTACGCTCCGCGGAGCGCCGCCAGTTTCCGGAACGCTGATTTCGGGGTTCCGTCGGCGTTGACCAGACCCGAGTGAGGAAACGAGAGGGACATGTGATCGTGGCTGTCGTCAAGCGAGGCGATCTCGACCTCTTCCGGCTCGAGAATCTTTGCCGACGGGATATCGGGTTCCCCTTCGGTCACCGGCTCGTCGGCCGCCGATATTGCGATCCCGCCGGAATCGGCGGGCTCCTTATGCCCGTTCCTTTCAGGCCGCCGCGTTGTCTCTTCGTCATCGTTCAGTTCACTGAACGATTTGGTGTCGTCCCGAAGATCGTCGGCCCCATCCTCAGCCAGAATCTGGTCGGTATCGGAAGCGAGGTCGTCGAAACAGTTCCAGAAAATTCCCCGGATCGTCTTGCGCGTTAAAAGGGAAAGGAACGTACGGTGCACGTTCTCCTGCTGGGTATGCGGCGTGCAGATCGGTTCGGATTTCCCTTCGGCGGTCTCCCAGAGCGGGTCGTAGGTCGTCGGAGCGCTCGGCACCGAAAAGGAGAAGTAAAGGGGTTTTCCCAGTGAACTCCACTGGTCGAGGAGCGTGTTCAGCTCGAACGCGTCGCGCGGCAGGGTCGCTTCGGGAGAAAGTCCGTAGTTGAAGCTGACCAGAAAACCGCTGAAGACACGCCGGGGGAGAAGAGTCTCGGCGAGTTCGAGCGGGGGAATCTCCGACTTGAAGCGGAGCGCGTCCCCCCAGGGACGCTCGATCCCGACCAGCAGAAGCGCGTCGGGGTTCAGCTGGCGGATCTGCCGCGCCATGGTATCGGCCCACTCGACTCTCTTCTGAACCAGGATGTAATCCATTTCACTGCCGAGCCCGCCGGCAACGACCCACTTCCCGACAATCGGAGCGTAACGGCGGATCAGTTCGTCCCCATAACGGAAAAGGTGCTGACGGAGCGTGTAAGGCTCTTCGAGGGAACCCAGAAGCCATTGGGGAAGGGATTCCCGGTCCCACTGCACGATCGGACCGAAAACCGGATCGAGGCTGTTCTTTCGGGACGCTTCAATGAACCGGTCCAGGAGATCCCAGCGGTAGACGCCCGGTTCCGGCTCCAGCTGCCGCCATGTATAACATGTGTTCCAGACCTGGAACGCGTCGGAATAGGAGGGGTATGTCTCGTTGAAACGTTCGAAATGCTTCAGCTGGAATGAACGGCCGCCGACGAAAATCGGATACGCCTCGGTCTGAACCTTCCGCGCGTAGAGAGACTGTTCCAGAAACTGGTCCAGAAGACGGTGGCTCGTCTGCAGAATGAACTCGAAGACGGCAACGCCCACGGCGTCGAAATCGGGATCGTCCGGGTCTTTCGTCAGGAAACGGACCATCTTCCGGCGCGCCGACTGGATCGCGCTTTTCACCGCGTCTGAAATGAGAAGCCCTTTTCTCTCCCAGTCGTATTCGCGCTTGATGATCCGCGACATCTGGCCGCGGACCAGTTCACGCAGAAGGTAGAACGGCTGTGAGCGGGGGCGGAGGACTTCGGTCGAAAAGAAGGTCAGGCCGAACCGTTTCGAGTACCAGGGGACGTGAATTGTGCCCGGTTCTTTCCAGTTTACGGAAAGTTTCAATATCCCGGTAGTCTCGTTCTCTTCGGTCAGCGAGGCGGTACTCCGCATCGGCAAGTGGCCGCTCCGGGCGAAAAACGCCTGGCGGAGATAATGCCGCGGAAAATACTTGACAGGATAGATAAAACGGAATATGAACACAGGATCAATCGGAAAGCCTGAATCGGCCTGTCATTAACGCAAATGGGAAAGCAACCGCATCTAACCTATTCTATCTGCTTTTCTCAGAGTGTCAAGTTTCAGCAGTCAAGGAACGCGACCGCCCGCACAGGAGACGCGTCGGCGGCATCGAGACAGAGCGGAAACGCGGCCAGGATAAAGGACGCTCCCTTTCCGTTATCGGCTTCCGGAACGCAAATCACCGGCAGTTCGTCCGGAATCAGAAGATTTTCGAGGAGAAAGAGAGGCGGGACACGCCCCAGGAATAACCGATGCGCCTCGGCGTCGGCGTGAAGGAAGAGAATCTCGTCCGCTTCCCCTTTTCGCCGCGGCGAGGGGGGGAGCGGACCGTCCTGCGGCGAATAATAGGCCAGGGCCGAAAGGGAGGGGGTTTCGAGACCCAGAAGGCGGATCGGCTGCTCGGCGAGCCAGTCGGCGGTTTCGGGAAGGAACGAGGGGAACGAGGTGAAGCAGTCAGGTTCCCCCCAGTGCCGGGACCAGCCGGTCTTTAAGATTACCCCTTCAACTTCCGAAAAGAAGGGCCGGAACGGTTCAAGAAGTTCCGGCGTGATCAGGGGCGGAAGGGTGCCGTAACGGTACTTCTCAAGTTCTCCGGTCAGGTCGAGCGCAGCAGCTTTCAGATAGAAAGTTTCCGGACCGAACGCGTCGGACCGTTCCCCGTCCTGGAAAGAGTGAAACGGAAAGTCGATGTGCGTGCCGGTGTGCGTGCCGAGCGCCAGTTCCGTAACGCGGTATCCGTCGGTCTCGTGGTCCGCTGTCGGCCGCGCTCGAAAGAGAGGGTCCCCCGGATAGACCGGCATCCCCTCCCGCATCGGCTGGGTCAGGTCAATCAGGCGCATCAGTCCGGCGTCCAAAGTTTAGAGCCGCCCCCGGAAGGCGTGTCACTGTCAGGAGTCCAGAGTTTCGATTCGCCCGCCGGCGGCGCCGGTTCGGCCGCCGCTGGCGCGCTTGGCATCGTTCGCGGCGTGCCGTCCGGATTGATCAGTCCCAGATTGACCATCATCATCTGCAATTCCGCCATCGCTTCCGGGTCGTTGCGGTGCTCGCGCGCCACATAGCTGACCAGACGCCGGAATTCATCGGCCCGGCCGAGCGACAGCTGGATCGCCGCCTCGCGCAGCGAAAGGGACGCGTCGGAAATCCCCGCCTCCCGCGCGGCACCTTTCGCCTCGGCAATCAGTTCGAGCGCCTTCGCAGGACCTTCGGCCGCCTCTGCCCTGGCAATGCGGACCTCGTAGGCCGTATAGCGCGCTTCGGCGGGCGCGCTTTCCGCCGGCAGGGAAAGGATCCGATCGCTCAGGCGTGTCATCGTTTCGTCTTCTCCGAAGAGGGAGGCGACCCGCAGAAGCTGGCCGGCGGCGGAGGCCGAAAGGTTCGACACATCGGCCCGGCTCCAGCGCCAGATCGGAATCCGCTGAAAGAACGCCAGGACGGCCGAATCGTCACCGGGAGTCTCCCCGCCGGGAGGGATAATCGCCTCGGGCTGGGGAACGCCCAGCTTTTCGCGCAGAACACGGGCGAGCCCCTCCGAAAACTGCGGGTCGGTCTGAAATGCGACCGTCTGCACAAGCGCGGCCAGAAGCGGCACGCTTTCCGACTGACCGGCAAGCGCCGCAGGGGTCCTGCCGTCGAGATAATCGTTCGGATGGGCGAGCCACTCGTCGGCAAAAACGGTTTCGAAATAGTCGCGATAGAGTTTTTCAATCGACTCGGGCGGAATGCCGGCTGTCTCTTTGATCTGGAACTCGGGATCGAGTTTCTTAAAGAGCCAGGGAAGCTTCGTTAAAGAACGCGTCTCGACTTCCGGCCCGAGCTCTTCGCCAAGCGTCCCGCTCAGGAACGCCAGAAGCGTCTCCCTGTTCTGTTCGAAGACCTGAATCTCAATCCGCGCGTCCCGGTCGGTCTGTTTCCCGAAAAAGAGAAATGTGCCGAGAAGGAGCGGGGTGTTCTCCAGCGTGAGCGGCTGACCCTGCGGAGGGAACGGCCGGTCGACCGCACGGAACGCGTGACTCGGCGCGGGCCGTTCGGCATCGCCGTACATCCGGGCGTCGAACGGCATGCTGACCAGACGCGGGGTCGACAGGAGAAGCTCCAGCGCCTTGTCGGGATTCGGGATTGTGCGGACAACCTGCACCACTTCGAGATCGTCGCTCAGTTGCCGGCGGGTCAGCATCGCCGAAGTGAGCGCGTCGACCGCATCGTCGAACGAAACGCGGGACGGGGCGCCGTCGGCTGTGGGCGCAAACAGAGCCGCGGCGAAGCTCTTCATCGCTTCGGCCGCGGCATCGGAATCGCCGAGCCAGAAGTTGACCAGTCCGAGACTCCGGTAAAGGTTCGGCCACTGTCCGGCACAGGGGAGCAGCTCTTCGAGGATTCTTTTGGCCTCTTTCCAGTGACCGGTCGCCAGACGCAACGCGGCGTCCTGGTACTTGTCGCGGAACGGGAAGTCGTCGGGCGCGGCCGGATCGAAAGTCAGCTCTTTTTCAATGAGCGGAATATCCTTCCGGCGGTAAATCTGCGCCAGAAGGGCGGCCGATTCGCGCCCCTGCGGATTGAACGACTGCGAAAGTTTCGCCAGTGCCACTGCAGTATAGATGTTCCCCTGTTCGAGGAGCTGCTGAGCGATCATCAGGAGGGGGAAAAGGAGCGAGCCGTCGACTTTCCCCGGCTCGTTCTTTTCGATCCCGTCAATCAGGACCGAAAGGGCTTCGGCGGTCTTGCCGCCGATCGTTCGGGCGATGACATATTCGGCGATCGCCTTGAGCTTGCCGGGGTTCGCTGCGTAAAACGATTCCGCCTCGGCGATGAACTCATCGAACCGGCCGGTCTCGCGGTAAATAAGGCATTTCGCGGAAATGAGCGCGGCGTTGTTCGGGTGGTCCTTTTCGAGCCCTTCGATCGTCGACAAAGCGGCGGCGAACTGTCCGCCTGAAAGCTGCGACTCGAGCTGCTGGTAATCTTTCAGCATGTCGGAACAGCAGAAACGGATTTCTTTACCGCTGCCGCAGGGGCAGAGGGAGTGGGAATCAAGAGGCATAGGTCTTTCTCCGAAGTTGAATCGATACAAAACGCTCTCGCTGATTTTACCCCAAACGGAATGCCGCGCAAGACCACCGGCCGCGAGAGCGCGCGTCGGGTGAAGAGGGAGCAAAAATTTTTTCGGGGAGGGTTTTTTTTGAATTTCGGGTGGACTATAATGGGGGAAGTGCCCTAAGCGCATGTTAATTTAAGGCGTTTCGGTTTTCTGGGAAGTCTTCATGCTCCCGCAAACCGCTGCGGTCGGATCTTTCAACGCACTCCTCCGCAGCCTAATGCCGAGCGCCGTTTTCCGGATATTTGGTTACAGAGGTATCAGTATGAAAAAGTTTCAGTGGCTGCCGTCACTCCTGGCGGTTTTAATGGCTGCGGCGGGAACAGCGTTCCTGGCCGCCCAGGAAGACGAAGAAGGATTCGTCTCCCTTTTCAACGGTAAAGATCTGACCGGCTGGGTCCAGAAGGGGGGCGATGCCTTCTACAAGGTTGAAGACGGAATGATCATCGGCGAGTGCAATCCGGAAGCGAAAAGCAACTCGTTCATGTGCACCGAAAAGGAATTCGGCAACTTCATTTTCAAGTGCGAATACAAAGTTCTGGTTCCCGGTAACTCGGGAATCCAGTTCCGCAGCCACAGCGAAGGGGACGGTCCGCGCCCCCACGTGTTCGGCTATCAGTGTGAGATTGCTCCCTCCGAAGGAACCTCCGA
Source organism: uncultured Planctomycetota bacterium (assembly GCA_900321495.1). Taxonomy (GTDB): domain Bacteria; phylum Planctomycetota; class Planctomycetia; order Pirellulales; family Thermoguttaceae; genus RUG695. The sequence goes on along the minus strand of ONWH01000104.1, from coordinate 4,020 downwards.
CACCTGCCGCATCTACGACGAAGGACGCCGCGGCCACAAGAACGGGATCGTCTGGCTCAATGACGTCGATCCCGAAAAACGCGCCGCCGCCGACGCTTCGTATAAGCCGGACGACTGGAACACGATCGAAATCCAGTGCGTCGGCCCCTCGATCCGGACCTGGCTCAACGGCAACGAAGTCACCAACACGTTCGACTACATGGACATGTCGGGCTTCTTCGGACTCCAGATTCACGCCGGAAATCAGGGAAAAATCTGCTGGCGGAACATCCGTGTAAAAGACCTCGGCACCAGTGAATGGAAGTCGTTCTTCGTCAAAAACAACGACGGCCAGTGGGAACTGGTCGATGCCTACGAATATGTCCCGAGCTGCTGGAGTTTCACCGAAAAGGACGGGCATGAATGCCTCTGGGGTCATCACACCCGCAACGAACAGCGGGATGGTCTGGTCGTTTCCTGCCACAATTACGACAACTTCGTCGCGAAAGTCGACTACATGATCAACGGCGGGAACAGCGCTCTCTATTTCCGCGCCGAAGAGGTCAAGACCCCGTGGCTGCTTCGCGGTTATCAGAACGAAATCGCCGGGAATGCCGCCGAAGCGCATATCTGGCACACCTCCGGAACGCCGAGCGACCCCCCGGGGCGCGGCTGGATTGCCGAAGGAACGCCTGAAGAGCAGAAGGCGAAGAACGTCTCGGTCGTGCTCAATCGGGACAAAGAGTTCACCGAACAGATCCGAAACGACCTGGGCTGGAATGTTCTGGCCACCGTCGCTCTGGACGATCACCTGATCACCTTCCTCAACGGCTACAAGATTGTCGAAATGTATGATCCGGCGGGTGAACGGACAGGGAAACTCGGTCTGCAGCTCCATGGCGGCGCGGATGTCGACATGTGGTTCTACGACTTCAAGGTGATCGAAATCACGCCCGAAATGAAAGCGCTGATTGAACGCTGACCGCAAACGTATTACAAGCAAGAAACAAGAAAGGGTATAAATCCATGAAGTTCACAAAACTTTTACTCAGCCTTTCGGCGGCGCTCCTGGCGGTCTGCATGACGGCCTGCGCTCAGGAATACACTTCGATTGAAGATGTGATGGCGACCGCCGACGGCGGCGACTTCGCGATTCAGGGTGAATATTCCGTTCCCGAAGCCGATGAATTCTATCAGGTGATCGCCCGCGGCGACGGCAAATTCGACGTTGTCGGCTACAAGGGGGGGCTCCCCGGCCAGGGGTGGGACCGGAGCATGGCGCGCTTCTTCGGCAGTGCGGAACTGAAGGACGGCAAACTCGTCATTACCGGCATCAAAATGGATATCCCGCGCAAGGGGGAAGAACGCGAAGTCATCTTCACCGACGAGCAGAAGGCCGGATGCAAAATGGCCGCCTGGCGCGAAGGGGGAAAGATCCTCTTTGAAAAGAAGGGCAAGCAGCTCGAAGCGGTGAAACTCGATCGGAAGAGCCCGACCCTGGGCGAAAAGGCCCCCGAGGGAGCGTGGGTGATCTACGACGGTTCGAATACCGATAATTTCCTGCCGAGCGGCGACAAGGAACCGGAAGTGAATCCTGAAAACGGCGCCCTCTTCTCGGAACTGGTGGTCAAGCCGTTCGAGAACCGTCCCTACAAGCTCCACCTGGAATTCATGACGAGCTATATGCCGCGCAGCGAAGGCCAGGGCCGCGCGAACAGCGGCGTCTATATCGACGAATGCTACGAATGCCAGGTCCTCGATTCATTCGGGCTCGAAGGACGCGACAACGAGTGCGGCGGCTTCTATCAGTCAACCTGTCCGATCGTCAACATGGCCTTCCCGCCCCTTTCGTGGCAGACCTACGATATCGATTTCACCCCGGTCAAGTATGACGAAAACGGGAAGAAAACCGCCAACGCCCGGTTCACCGTCGTTCATAACGGCGTCGTAATTCACGACGACATTGAACTTTCCGGCCCGACCCCCGGCCGCTCCAACGAAGAGGACACCCACCACGGGCTCTATCTCCAGGGGCACGGCAACCGGGTTCAGTACCGGAACATCTGGGTCCAGTACAAGTGACTCAGCGGACCTGAATTCCCCCGCGGCGGGGGAAAGACACAAAGCGTTTCCGTCATCCCGGATCTTTACAGCAGGAGAGCGCCGCACACGCGGCGGGGATGGACACGGCCGGGATGTACGGGAACACTTTCGCCGACGGCGCGGTTTCGCCTGTGTCGGCAGCGGGCCGATGCCCACTTCCCGATTCGCGGAAAGAAGAGCGCCATGCTTTCGATCATCATTCCGGTCTACAATCAGAAACATCTTGTCGCGCTGACACTGGACTCAATCGCCGCTCAGACACGCGAGGACTGGGAAGCGATCCTGGTCGACGACCATTGCGACGACGGGACCGACCGAATCCTGAAGGAATACGCCGAAAAAGATCCGCGCTTCAGATACGTCCGCCGTCCCGATTCGGTTCCCAAGTGGGTGTCGTCATGCCGGAATTACGGACTTTCCCTCGCACGGGGCGAGTATGTCTACTTCTTCGACTCGGATGACCTCCTGGCTCCGGAATTCATTGAGACGTTCCTCCCCTACCTCGAAAATGATCCCGAACTCGATTTCGTCAATTTCCGGTATATCCGGTTCCAGGGGACGGTTGACCGCGTGATACGGGTGAATCCCCCGAAACCGCCGGAATTGTCGTTTGTCCAGGCAATGGCGGGAATGAACATGGCAGTCGGCACGCAGTATTTCATCTGGCGCCGTTCGCTGATCGACAAAGCCGGGCGAGGATGGTGTGAAGATCTCCGTTTTGGAGAAGATTTCGAGTTTTATTTCCGGCTGATCCACTACGCGCGCCGCGGGCTGGCGGTCGATGAACCGGTCCTCGTCTACTACAGACGGAACCGAAAGGGGATCTGCTACCGGAGCCGGCACGACAGAACCATTCTGAAAAGCCTCTTGAAGATGAGCGAAAGCCTGGCCGAGACGGCGCTCTCGTTCGGGGACGACCCGACCGTTCAGAACGGAGTCGGCAGGACAATCCGCAAACAGATCCGCGAGACTCTCCGCTTCGGCAACCTTGACTACCTCGCCGAATTTCTCCGTCTGGCCGACCGGCTTGACATCGCCCCGGAAGACCGAAAGTGGTTCGACTGGGTCCGGCGTCACCCCTTCATCGCAATCCTCCGCTACAGACCGTTTTTCCTGTTCGACGGGGTGCTCCAAAAGTTTCTGACCAAAATCAGCAGATCGTAAATCATGAATCGGACATTTCCCCTGCTGTATTTCTTTCTTTGCCTGTTCAGTCTCGCCGCCGGTCTCAGTGCCGAAAACGGCGATGCCAAAGGGGATCCGCTTGCACTTCTGAACACCAAAGACGACGGCTACCGCGGAATCTGGTATTACAACCAGAAGCTCGAGGGAAACGAGTACGTGTATAAGTATTCCGGCGGCCTGGGAACCTATCCGGCGAATCACTATCCTTTCGCCGTCTACGCGCCGGAAGTGAACAAGACTTTCTTCTGCTACGGCGGCACCGACAAAGAGGGAAAAACCCTTCTGCATGAAGCCGGAGTCTTCGACCACGCGTCAAAAACCGTTTCCCGTCCGACGATCCTTCACGATAAGGGAACGACCGACGCGCAAGACAATCCGGTTATCTCGCTCGATCAGGAAGGGCATATCTGGATCTTTTCAACCTCGCACGGAACCAAACGCCCGTCCTGGATCTACAAGAGTGTCCGTCCGTATGACATCGACGAGTTTGAATTGGTCTCCCCGACCAAAGAGGAGAACGGCGCCGCGGCGGCTCTGGATAACTTTTCGTATATCCAGGCCTGGAACATTCCGGAAAAGGGATTCATCTGCTTCTTCACCACCTACAACCGGGCCCTCCTGGAGGGAGAGCACAAAGTTCAGCGGACCCTCGCCTATATGACAAGTGCCGACGGCGTCCGCTGGTCCGCATGGCGGCCTCTGGCCGGAATGGCGATTGGGCACTACCAGAACTCAGGTGTCTATCGGGACAAG
>ONWH01000117.1 GCA_900321495.1 uncultured Planctomycetota bacterium | reverse complement strand
GAGGTCAACAGTGGGAACCAAAAAGACGGGTAAAGGTCGGCGGAAGCTCGGAAGAAAAAAGCGGCGAATGCGTTCGAAGATCAGACACCGTAAGGACTGATCCCCTTTTTTGCGCCGGTTTTAGCCCGGTCTGTTGAAGCGTGACGCACTGATCCCCAAATCCAGCAGTTTCGCCTGGATTTGGGGTGTGTGTTTTACAAGCAGCTCATATTCCTCTTCCCGGTGGCGGGAATGCGCGAAAGCGCGGTCCGCCGCCGAAGCCTCTTCCGGCACAAGATTCTCTTCTCCCGCCACCTTCCACGGGTGCAGATTGATTTCCATTGCGCGGTTTTCCCAAACGGCCCTCTTCCGTGCGAGCGTGCCGAGTATCGCTTCGACCGCTGAAACATTCATGCGGCCCGAGTCGATGATTCCGAAATAGATCGGTGAACTTCCGAAATCTTCCCCCCTGCGGCTCTTCGCCAGGAAGTGATCGAGAATCCTCTTTTTGGCGAACCCTTTGGCGTGAAAAAGAAAGGGAGAGCGCAAAAGCCGCCCTGCCGAAAGGACCGGTTCGGTCGGCACGCGCAGAACAAAGCGGCCGCGCCGCGCCGCATCGGCCAAAAGGCGCATGATCGGCGGAAAAACGTGAATATGCTGGTGCGAGTCAATATGGTCGGCCTCCCCCCTCAGCGCCGGGGGAAGGAGCTCGCCGAACCGGCCGCTCTGCGCATCGAATTCCGTTCTGACCTGACGAACCGCCTCTTCCCGCAGACTCGAAGAAAGAAGGCGCGCCAGCGAGAGAAAACCGTGCCGGAACCGCCCGTCGGGAGCGGCCAGAAGGGGGATTTTCTCCGGGGGTGAAACCGCCCGGCCGCTCGTCAGGCAGAAGTGGAGCCCCAGACCGATCGGCTCGTCGAGCCCGGCGGCCAGGCGAAGCGCGTCTTCGGCGGCGGCGTGCGTCACGAGCAGAGACACCGATTTCATCAGACCGCCGTGTGCACAGCGGATAATCGAACGGTTGACCGCGGGGGAAAGCCCGAAATCGTCGGCATTAAAGACGAGTGGTCTCATCTTCGCCCCTTTCGTGGGGAAACGCGGCCTGGACAACCTGCTTTTCATCGGCACCCCAGACCTTTTTCACCGTGTAAAGGGGACGCTGCTTCACTTCATTGTAAATTCGCCCGATATACTCCCCCAGAATCCCGAGCGAAATGAGGGTCGCCCCGCCCAGCAGGAGGTTGACCAGAATGATCGAGGTCCACCCCGGAGTCTTTGCCCCCAAAAAGAAGAACTGGAAAAGGGCCCAGAGACCGTACGGAACCGTAATCAGGAGGACGATTGCCCCCAGGTAGGAGATCGCGCGAAGCGGCTTGGTCGAGAAGCTGACGATGCCGTCAAGCGCCAGTTCAGCCAGACGGAAAAAGTTGAACGACGAGGTTCCCGCGAACCGTTCTTTGCAGTCAAACGGAATCGACGTCTGCCGGAACCCGAGCCAGGGAATCAGTGCCTTGAAATAGCGCGTCCGTTCCGGGAGCTGAACGAGCAGATCGACCACGCGCCGGTCGAGGAGTTTGAAGTCGGGGGCCGCCGCCTCGATCTTCGTTCCCGAAAGGGCGTTCATCACCTTATAGAAGATTACCGAAAGGAACCGTTTCGACAGGGGAGCCTTATTCCCGTAGCGGCGGACCGTGTTGACGATTTCGTACCCTTCGCGCCACGTCTCGACCATCTTCGGAATCAGTTCGACCGGATGCTGAAGATCGGCGTCGATGATCACCACCGCCTCGCCCCGCGCCATCGCCAGCCCCGCCGAGACCGCAACCTGGTTCCCGAAGTTCCGGGCGAAGGAAACGCCGCGGACCCGTGCGTCACGCCGATTAAGGCGGTCGATCACATTCTCGGTGGCGTCGCGGCTCCCGTCGTCGACCATGATGATCTCCCAGGTCAGACCGGCGGCATCGAGACAGACGGCGACCTGCCGATAGAACTCTTCGAGATTTGCCTCTTCATTAAAAGCCGGTGTGACCACCGAAACGAGCGGGGCGCCGCCATCGCCGTGCGATTCTGCCATAGGCCTCTCCGTGGTACAATGAATGACAGTCCGTTGAAAGTCTTACACAGGGGGAAAACGAAACGGCCCTCTAGAACGAGTTCGTCCTCCCGAGGTCTTCCTGCAGCCCTTCCGGAACCGGAAGGGTTTTCGGCGCGCCGGGAAAATCGGGCAGCTCGTCGATGATCTGTCCGTATCCGCCTTCCGGGACTTCGGGGCGGTCGCACCCCGAAATCATCCAAAGGCCCAACAGGAAGAAGATGCCGCAGAACAATTTATACATCTCGGCCTCGTCACGACTCGGCGGGCGCCTGGCCCCCGATCAGACGGTTGACCGCGCTGACCATCGCCATGATCGAAGCTTCGTAAACGTCGGTTGAAACGCCGTGTCCGCGGTAGATGACTCCGGGCGCCGACGCCTCTTCGAGAAGAACAAGCGCTTCCCCCTGCGCGTCGGGACCGCCCGAAACGGCATCGACCTTATATTCGCGGATAACCAGCTGGTAACCCGTTGCCGCCTGGATCGCTTCGAACAGGGCGTTAACCGGGCCCCCCTCGCCCTGAATCTCGACGGTTTTATTTTCGCTGTTCTGCGAAAGGGTCAGCCGCAGGCGCGGTTTCTTCTCGGTACCGATCTCCAAATCATAACCGACATAGTGCCAGTAGCGGTCGACCGATTCCCCTTCCGATTTTTTGTCGTGAATCGACTGTTCAATGATCGCCAGGATATCAACGTCGAAGACGTCCTTCTTGCGGTCGGCAAGTTTCTTGAACTCGACAAAGACCTTGTCGAGCTGTTCCTGGGTCAGGTCGTGCCCCAGATGCTTGGCGCGGTCGGCCAGGGCGGCGCGGCCGCTGTGTTTCCCAAGGACCAGATCGCTCTTGAGGAGCCCGACGCTTTCGGGAGTCATGATCTCATAGGTGGTCCGCTCGCGAAGCATCCCCGCCTGATGAATCCCCGACTCGTGAGCAAACGCGTTCTGCCCGACGATCGCCTTGTTCCTCTGGACTTTCAGTCCGGTGATCTGCGAAACGAGACGGCTCGTCGGAACGATCTTTTTGGTGTTGACCCGTGTGTCGGCGCGGAAGATGTCGCCCCGCGTTTTCAGGCTCATCACAACCTCTTCGAGAGCGCAGTTCCCGGCGCGCTCCCCCAGGCCGTTGACAGCGCACTCGAACTGCTGCGCCCCGGCGCGGATCGCCGACAGGGTGTTGGCGACCGCCATTCCCAGGTCATTGTGGCAGTGAACGCTGATCGCGGCCCTGTCGATATTCGGAACGCGGTTCAGGAGGGTCTGGATCCGCTCGAACATCTCCTGCGGCGTTGTGTAGCCGACCGTGTCGGGGATGTTGACCGTGCTCGCCCCGGCGGCGATGACCGCTTCGACCACCTTGCAGAGGAAGTCGATTTCGGTACGCGACGCGTCTTCGGGAGAGAACTCGATGTCGTCGCAGTAGTTGCGCGCGCGTTTGACCCCATCGACCGCACGCGCGATGATATCTTCCTGCGTCATTCGGAGCTTGAACTCACGGTGAATGGCGCTGGTCGCCAGGAAAACGTGGATCCGGGGACGAACAGCGACTTTCAGCGAGTCGCGCGCCGCGTCAATGTCTTTGTCGACACAGCGGGCCAGACCGCAGACACTGCAGTTTTTCACCGTCTTTGAGATTTCGAGAACCGACTCAAAGTCGCCGGGCGAAACGATCGGGAATCCGGCCTCAATGACGTCGACCCCCAGCTCTTCCAGCGCCTTGGCCACTTCCAGCTTTTCCGCTAGGTTCATGCTCGCTCCGGGGGACTGCTCCCCGTCACGCAGCGTGGTGTCAAAGACGGTGATGAGCCGGCGCGGCTCGGAAGTTTTCTCGGTTGACTGTTCCATCATTTCCTCAAATGGCGAACGATTGGGATTAAACGGTGAACAAAACACTGCCCTATAATTATATGGAAAAGGCGGGAAATTTCAAGAGGATTGACGCTGACACCCTCCCTCTCCAGAGGCGGACGGAACGGCGGGGAAACGTCCGGAACGGCCCCTGACGCATTTCGCCGTTTTCGGGCTCGCCCGGCGCCGATACGGCCGGTTTATCCCCGGAAAAGGGGATCCGTCTTTTTGACAAAATCGTTTTTTGCTCTATAATGGGGATAGCCTTCGAGGCGGCATTCAACCTTCAACATTTCAGTATCCGGCAGATGGCAGAACTTTCCGTAGACGAAATCGCTCAGCGGGCATTGGCACTGGAGATTCTCTCTCCCGCGCAGCTCGAAGACGTCTGGAATGCGCTCGGCACGCAGAATGTCGAGCGGAATCAGTTCCTGACGGCGCTCCTGCGCCAGGGGCATCTGACCAAGTACCAGGTCGACCGCCTCGCCAAAGGGGAATCGACCGGCTTCTTCTACGGGGAATACAAAGTTCTCTATTCCGCCGGGGCGGGAACGTTCGCCCGTGTCTTTCGCGCAGTGAACAGCAAAACGGGGAAGACCGCCGCGGTCAAGGTTCTCCGCAGCCGCTATTCCAACGATCCCGAAGCGGTCAGCAACTTCCGGCGGGAAGCCGAAGTCGGAATGCAGCTTCACCACCCGAATATCGTCCGGATCTACGATTACTTCTCCGAAAAGGACACGCACTACATCGTTATGGACTTCATCGAGGGGCAGACCCTTCGGCAGTACATCAACGTCCATAAAAAGGTCGAATATAAAATCGCTACCCGGATCGCCGCCGACATCTGCACCGGGCTTGACTATGCGTTCAAGCGTGCGCATCTCCACCGTGATATGAAGATGACCAACGTTCTGATCGCCAGCAGCGGCAAGGCGCTCCTGCTCGATTTCGGTCTGGCGGCCGAGACCGATACCAAGGCCGAACAGAAAAACCAGCGCGCCATCGAATACGCCGCCCTCGAACGGAGCACCGGGGTCCGCCGGGATGACAAGCGGAGCGATATCTACTTTCTGGGAGCAATGTTCTACCAGATGCTTTCGGGAATCCCGCCGTTGGGGGATATCAAGGAGCGTGCCCAGCGGCTGAACAAGGACCGCTTCTTCAACGTCAAGCCGATCCGCCAGGTCATGCCGCGGATCCCCATGCAACTTTCGCATATCGTCGAAAAGTCGATGTCGCTCGACCCGGCCAAGAGGTACCAGTCGCCGGGTGAAATGCTCGCCGACCTGACAATCGCGCAGAAAAAACTCGAGACACTCGGAACCGACGAGGCGGCCGAAGCCGCGTCCGCCGCATCGGCCGCATATGTTCCGCAGGCCAAAAAGAGCGCTGACCAGGCGGTTGTCTGTGTCGTGGAATCGAACGGAAACCTTCAGGATTCGTTCCGCAACTCGCTCAAAAATGCCGGATACCGTGCGCTGATCTTCTCAAACCTCGAACGGCTTTTCGACCGCCTCAATGACTCGCAGCAGCGGATCGACTGTATCCTGTTCAACGCGCAGTCGATCGGCAAACAGGCGGTTCTGGCGTTTAACGAACTGGCCAAGATTGCCGCCGCCGTCGAAATCCCCGCCATTCTCCTTCTGGACGAAAACCAGAGAAAGTGGGAAGCGAAAGCCGCCAAGTCGCATTGGCACAAAACGGTCAATATGCCGATCACCATGGCGCGGATTCTCTACATCATCGATAAGATGCTCACCGAGAAGAGAGATCAGAAAAAGCCGGAAGAGCAGCTTCCGCCCCGGCCTGTTTCCCCTTCGTTTGATTCGACTCCGAGTCTGATGAGCGTCGAACCGCCCGCAGAGACCCCTTCCCCCGCTCCCGCCGCTGCGAAGGCGGCTCCCGCGGCCGAAGAGCCGCAGTCTCAGCGTGACGAAACGCCGAGTTCCCCGCCTGTCCCCGCCGCCGATCCCCTTTCGGCCGCGCTGGACGAGCTGGACAAGATCGCGATTCCCGACGCCGTGGCGCCTCTGCCGAAAGACCTGTCGTTTGACCAGGTGCTGGAAGAGAACGCCGACGCGATGACCGAAGCGCTCGACGGGAGACTGGTCGAACCGAGCCGTCCCGCCCCGGCCCCTTCCGAACCGGGACAGGTCGGACTCTACCCCGAAGACGAGGAATTCTTCTTCGACTACATTGACGATCGAGATCTGAAATAACTCCGTTCTTTGATGCGGGCGCTTTTCATCCGCCGCTGTCTCAGCCGCTCCCCGTCACGCCGCAGGAATCGCTTTCGGGCCAATCCCACAAGATATAGTGCGGAAACGCGATTGTTCACGAAATATGCCGGCTTGCTTGACACCCGCGTCTCCACTGCTACAATCCGTCCTGCCGTCCCCGCTCGGAACGGTCCGTCCGGAAATGCCGGGCGGGTGCGGCTTGCTCTGTTCGAGTCCGCTGGCTGCTCCGGCTATGCCGGACGGGCACGCCGGACTCCCGGCTGCGGGATGCTGAGAGAACTCTCCGGGCCCGTTGATTCTTCTTCAGAGCCGATGTAGAATGGGTCCGCCGCCGTTGGGAAAGAGTCGGATCGTTTTGGACTCATATTCCTTTTTTGCCATCGAAACCGCTTCAAGACAGGAGGTTGACACTACGATGATGGAGAAAAATTCATACCGCAGGTCAAAGGGCAATGACCCCCCTTCCCTGCCGTTCGATCGGAAACTCCCGTACAGTTCCGAAGCCGAAGCGGGGGTGATCGGCGGAATGCTCCTCAATTCCCTCGTCTGCGACGAGGTCGCGACCATCGTCCGCGCACAGGATTTTTATTCCGACGCAAACCGCCGTCTCTTTCAGTGTCTTCTCGACATGCACAATGAGGGGAAAGGAATCGACCTGATCCTTCTGACCGAACGGCTCCGCCGTACCGGTGAAATGGAACAGATCGGAGGCGAAGCGTATCTGGCCGAACTGATGTCCCAGGTCGAGGTGGCGGCGCACGCCCCCCGATATGCCGAGATCGTACGCGACAAGTCGATTCTTCGCGACCTGATCGAAACGACGTCGAACATCCTTTCAAACGCGTACGAATCGGAAAAGACGCCGCGGGAACTGATCGCCGAGGCTGAAGAGAACATCTTTCAGATCAGTGATGAACGGAGCTCGAAGAATGTCCTGCCGATGCGCGATATCATGGAGGATCTCCTTGAAAAAATCGACAATATGACCGGCGATATGGACGGTGTGCCGACCGGTTTTGATAAGATCGACAAAATGCTCAACGGGATGCACGCGTCGGAACTGATCATTCTGGCCGCCCGTCCGAGCATGGGGAAAACGGCGCTGGCGGCGAATATCGCCGAGTATGTCTCGATTGAAAAGAAACAGCCGGTTCTCTTTTTCAGTCTCGAAATGAGCCGTGACGAGCTGGCGCTGCGCATGATCTGCTCACGGGCGCGGATCCGAAAGCAGGATCTCTATCTGAATAATTTAAGACAGGACGAGAGGGAGCGCTTAAACCGGACCTTCAGCGACCTGAGCAATTCGCCCCTCTTCATTGACGACACCTCGGCGCACACCGTTTCGGAAATCGCGGCGGTGGCACGGCGGCTCAAGAGGCAGGACGGGCTGGCCCTGATCATCATCGACTATCTGACCTACATCGAGCCGGACAACCCCCTGGAACCGCGTCAGGAGCAGGTCGCCAAAGCGGCGCGCCGCCTGAAAGGCCTGGCACGGGATCTCGACGTTCCGGTCCTCTGTCTGGCGCAGGTCAACCGCCAGGCCGAACAGGCGAAGGACAACCGCCCCCGCCTGAGCAATCTGCGCGACTCGGGCGCCATTGAACAGGATGCCGACGTCGTGATGTTTGTTCACCGTGAAGAGTATTACCGCCGGGACGACGAGGCGTATGACCAGGATCTGAAAGGGAAGGCCGAAATCATCATCGCCAAACAGCGTAACGGCTCGACCGGCACGGTTGAGCTCCAATGGGCCGCCGAATTCACCCGCTTCCTGAACGAGGGGGAGGATGACGCCTTCGGCGAAGCCTCCGCACACTATACCGAGTTCAACGACAACAGCTCCGACGAGTTCTAAGGTCTCCCTGCGTCCCCCAAAAGAGAAAGCCCCCTGATGTCTCCCCTTCCGCCAATCGTTGAGATCACTTCCTGCGACTTCGCCTACCGGCCTTCCGATCCGGTCCTGGAAGATGTCAACCTGACCGTCGATGAGGGGGAATTCGCTTCGATCATCGGACCGAACGGAGGCGGAAAGACGACGCTCGTCCGCCTGATGCTGGGGCTCCTCACCCCGCAGCGGGGGACCGTCGCTCTTTTCGGCGGCGACCCGGTACGGACCCGGCTCGGAGCGGGATACGTGCCGCAGCAGATCCACTCGGACCGGCTCTTTCCGATTTCGGTGCTGGAGGTCGTACTGACCGGCCGGCTCGGAAGCGGCGTGCCGGAAAATGCCCCGCGGGGAGACCGCCTCCGCCGGATACTTTTCCGATACACAAAAACCGACATCGATGCCGCCCGTACGGCGCTGGCGCGGATGGGTCTCGAAGGATCCGAAAAGAAGGCGTTCGGCGACCTTTCGGGGGGCGAACGGCAGCGCGCGCTGATCGCCCGCGCCATCGTGTCCTCTCCCCGGCTTCTCATCCTCGACGAGCCGACAAACAACATGGATCCGCAGGGGGCTGAGCTTCTTTACCGTCTTCTCGAAGAGGAAAACCGCCGAATGACAATTCTGATCGTCTCGCACGATTTGGGAGTCGTTTCGAGCTATGTGCGCAGCGCGATCTGTGTGAACCGCCGCGTTCTGGTACACCCGACATCCCAGCTCGACGGAACCGCGATCCGCGAGCTGTACGGTTCGGACCAGCTTCTTGTCCGCCATGACCACCGCTGTCACGAGGCGGG
>ONWH01000103.1 GCA_900321495.1 uncultured Planctomycetota bacterium | reverse complement strand
TGCCTTTATTCCAGGCGTCCGCGGCGCTTAGTGGCGGGGAGGGGACTTGAACCCCTGACCTCAAGGTTATGAGCCTCGCGAGCTACCAACTGCTCCACCCCGCGTCAACTGCACGTACTCTACTCTTTTTTCGGCGAATGTCCAGGGGGGCCGATCGCGGAAGACGACTGCCGGCCAGCGGTCGTCGTGGGGCGGTTCCTTGCTTCTTTTCAGCGGAATCGCTAGAATGAGGGAAACAGGACCTTACAGGTCCGCCGTATTGGGTTCAGGTCTTTTACGGGAATTCACCGCATGAAAGGAAAATTGAGAGATGACTACACGACGAAACTTTCTGAAAGCCGCCGGTGCCGCGGCGCTGACACCCTATTTTGCCCTGCCGAAAGCACGCGCCGAAAGCGATACCGGCCGGCTTCGCCTGGCATCGATCGGCTGCGGCGGGCAGGGGCGGCTCGATATGTCCTACTTTGATAAGCTCGTCGATATTGTCGCTCTCTGTGACGTTGATTCCAATTTTGGAATTGCAGAAACACTCTGGTGCGGTTACGGCCGTAAAGAGGGCGACAAAGTTATCCAGCCCGATACCTATTCCGATTACCGCCGTGTCCTTGAACGCGATGACATTGATGCAGTCCTGGTTGCGACGCCGGATCACTGGCATACTAAAATCGCCATCGAGGCGATGCAGGCGGGCAAACATGTCTTCTGCGAAAAGCCGCTGACTCTGACCCTCGAAGAGAACCGCCTGATTCGGGAAGCGGTTCATAAGTACGGCCGTGTTTTCCAGGTCGGCACGATGCAACGCTGTTTCAACAATTCGTTTATGATCGCGGCGCTGATCATTCGGGGCGGTTATCTCGGCGAGATCAAAAATGTCGTGATCGATATCGGCGGATGTCCGACATCACCCGTCATTCCGAAAGCTCCGGTTCCCGAATCTCTTGACTGGAATATGTGGCTTGGTCAGGCGCCGCTTGTCGATTACATCGCTTCCGACGATGAAGGGAACACTCCCTGGGAGCCGGCCGCCGCCTCGTTCCCCGCGTACAGCCGCTGCCATTATCAGTTCCGCTGGTGGTATGAGTACAGCGGCGGGAAGTTTACCGACTGGGGCGCCCACCACATCGATATCGCGCTCTGGGCGATGGGCCGCCAGAATCCGGACGACGGTCCGGTTGAAATCGACGGACACGATGCCGAACATCCGGTTCCCTATAAGGACGGGTATGCGACGGTCGATAATCAGTTCAATACGGCGACACGGTTCAACATCTATCACAAGTTTGCCGACGGGCTTGTGATGAACGTCTGCGACAGCTCAAAAGACGGCAACGGTATTCTGTTCGAAGGGACGAAGGGGCGTATCCATGTCAGCCGCGGCCGTATTGTCGGCAAACTGATTGAAGAGGGAATTGCCGAACAGTTCAAGGAGGAGGATTATATCGCGCTGAATAACGGCATTCCGTTCAGCCCGGAGACGAACGACCGCGAAACCCAGGACCGCGCGTTCTACGAACATAAATATAACTTCATCCATTGCATTCAGCATGGCGGCAAGCCGGTTTCGGATGTCGACAGCCACGTTTTGACCGCGAATATGTGTCATTTGAGCGGGATTGCCGCGCGTCTGGGACGGGTCATCCACTGGGATCCGGCCAAGGAGACGATCGTCGGAGACGATCAGGCCGCCTCGTTCATGCACCGCGAGCAGCGGAAGGGGTTCGAACTGCCCGAAGTCTGAGAAGGTCCGGCACGCCGTAAAAAAACGGAAGGCGCCCCGTGCGGCGGCCCTTCCGTTTTTTTACGGCGCGTTTCGGCTGCAGCTGCGTTTAAAACATGCGGCTTAGGATTTCCTCCAATTCCGCATCGAGGGAGGCGAAAATGTCTTCGGAACTGACCGCGGCGGCCAGAGCAGGCGGATAGACAATGGAAGGACTGTCTGCCATCTGGAACCAGTTGACCGAAAGGAAGCCGTAGTCGCCGGGCCCGATGAATCCGTCCCCGTCAATGTCGCATCGTTCGTCCCAGTTGGCGCTCCCTTCGGAAATGAACCAGTTGGCAGAAAGGAAACCGTAGTCGCCGGGTCCGATGAATCCGTCTCCGTCGATATCGATCGGACAGACCAGGCCGGTCACCGTGGCTGAGAAGTCGGAGTCGGTCCAGTTGACGCCATTGCCAAGCGCTTTGACTCGGAAGTAATAGGTCTGGCCGTAGGTAAGTCCCGTAACGCGCATCGTATTCGAGCCGCTGAACGCCTGGGACCAGCTTGTCTGGTTTCCCGACCAGTAGACGGTATATCCGGAAGCATTGTCAACCGCATCCCAGCTGAGCCGGAGGCGGTTCGCGCCGCCCGAGGCGGTTTTCACGCCGGTCGGGGCTTCCAGTTTGGCTTTGGGATGATATTCATACGCTCCCAGATCAACGGTAATTCCGTAGATGCGGCCGTTTCCTTCCAGATCGTACGCGATTTCGGTTCCGTCATCGTAGATTGTGAACGCCTCGTCTCCGAGATCGATCGCCTGGGAACCGTCGGCCAGTGAGTAGTCGCCCGAAGCGGGATTGGAGAAGAGGGGGAGAGACGGATCGTATTCAAAGAAATTGTCGATGATGAAATTGAGCTGGACCAGCCAGTCGGTGCTCGAAGTGGTCAGGATATTGTATCCGTAGGCGTAACCGTTTCCCTCGTAGTTACAGGTATCCTTTCCCGAGGCAGACGTGTTTCCGGCGATGATGCAGTTATACGCATCGACGAACATTCCGCTGCCGTAGTAGTTAAAGATTCCCGCGCCGCCCGAAAACTCGCCGGTGGTATGATTCCCGGCAATCGTGCACTGGCGTAACGTCAGCTGGCCGAAGTTTTCGATTCCCGCGCCGGTGTATGCCGAACGGTTTCCCGCAATGAGCGAGTTGGTGATGACGGCTTCCATGTCATGAATGTAGATTCCGCCGCCGTAATTGAGACTGCTGTTCCCGATGATCTTGCTGTCGTTAATAATGATCGACTCGCCGTGCGCGAAGATTCCCCCGGCGAAATAGTCGGAACTGGTCGACCTGTTGTTCGAGATGACGGAACGGCTGATTGTGGTGATCGAGCCGTTGGCATCGATCCCGCCTCCCGATCCCGCCGTCGTGTTGGAGCTGATCAGAGTGTTTTCGAGGTTCAGAATTCCGATATAAGAGTAGATCCCGCCTCCGAACGCGGTGGATGTACACGATACGACACTCCCGCCGTAGATCGAGACACTCCCGTGAAACGAGAATATCCCGCCCCCGTATGCGGCATGGGAGAGGGAAATATTGCAGTTATTCAGAATCAGTTCCCCTTTGGTGTAGATCGCGCCGCCGTCACCGGAAGAATATCCGTTCTGCAGGTTCACCGCGTTTAAGGTGAGCGAGGCGTCTTCGGCGATATTGAAAATCCGGCCCCGGTTCGAGGCGTTAATCGTCACATTGTTGGTTCCACCAGGTGACCGCAGAGCGCTGGCGTCTATCGTGATGGCCGAGCTGACCTGCATCTCCCCGTATCTGAGGTTGATCGTTGCCGGACTCAGTACCGGGCTGAAAGTGATCAGATCACCGTCCCCCGCACGCGAGACCGCCTCGCGCAGGCAGAGGACCGAATCGTCTTCGACCCATGCCGAGTAGTCGGCGGCCGTAGTCACGACCCAGTTGACCGAGAGCATCCGCCGCTCTTCGAGCGGCTCGAGACAAAACCGGTGAGGTTTCAAAAGTGAACGTTTCATAAACCGCTCCTCATGGAGTCTTTCAGGAGGCCGTTGATCGGGCTTTTATTACATAGCTATTATATCACCTTTTCCCGAATGGAGTATCGAGCGCATAACGGAGGATGGCGCCGACGGTCTTTCCGTCTTCAATTTCGCCGGAATCGATCATTTCGAGCGCTTTATCGAGGGGAACCGAAAAAACGGAGAGGTTTTCCCCGTCTTCGAGCGCGCTTTCGCCCGGAGTGAGGTCTTCAGCCAGAAAAAGGGTGAGTTTTTCGTCAAGGTAGCCGGGCGAGGCGTAAAAGGCGGGGTAGGGGGTCCATTTTCCGGCGGTATATCCCGTCTCTTCTTTGAGTTCCCGCTGTGCGGTGAGAAGCGGTTCTTCGCCCGGCTCTTTCATCCCGGCAGGGATCTCGTAAATGAACCGGCCGACCGCGACGCGGAACTGCTTTACCAGGAGAAGTTCGCCGCCCGGAAGGATCGGCAGGACACCGACCCCGCCGGGATGTCTGATCACATAACGTGTATGTTTCTTCCCGCTTCGCCCGGTCTGCCAGGTCTTTTCGATTCTGAAGATGGGGCAGGAAAAGATGGTTTCGTTTTCGTCTTGCGGCATGATGTTCGGCCTTTTTAACGGGGGAGAGGTAGGAATGCCCCCATTCTAAGGGGTTTTTTGAATGTTTCAAGGCTTTGCGGAAAACGCCGTTTCTTGAACGGCGTTTTTAACTCCGGTATACTTGGGATGAGGCGGGCGGCGGATATAAATGTTTTCCCGTGTCGTTTCGGTTTGTCGTTTTTTGCAGGTGAATGAATGAAACGGACGATTTTTCAGACGGTTTTTCGGGCGGCTCTTGTCTTGCTTTTTGGCGCGGCGTTGTTTCCTGCCGAGCCTCTCGCCGCATTTACTCCTCTAACCGATTCGGATGCGGAGACGGCGTTTGCCCGTCTGCATGCGGCGCCGCGGCTATTGATGACCGATGAAATCATTGGCGAGGTTCATCGGACGATTGAAGCCGATCCGGTTCTCGCCGCCTATTACGAGGCGCTTCTCCGGAAGGGGGAAAAACTTCGCGGCGAGGAACCGGTCCGGCGGGTTCTGACCGGAATACGCCTTTTGGGAGTTTCACGGGAGGCTCTCAATCGTATCCTGACCTGGTCGTTCCTCTACAGGATGACCGGCGATTCCGGCTGGGCGGGACGTGTCGAAACCGAAGCGTGCGCTATTGCCGCGTTCGAGGACTGGCATCCCGAGCATTTTCTGGATGTGGCCGAAATGACCCTGGCCATGGCGATCGGTTATGATTCCTGCAAAGAGACTTTCGCTCCGGAAAGCCGCCGGGTCGTCTTCGAGGCGATTCGGGACAAAGGTGTTCGGACCGCGATCGAAAAAGAATACTGGTGGCAGAACAACGATGCGAACTGGAACCAGGTTTGCTGGTGCGGCGCGCTTTGCGGGGCGCTCGCGATCGCCGATGAAGAACCGGAATTGGCCGAAAAGGCGTTTCTCCTCGCGGTAAACGGCATTTCGCCGAGTATGGCGGCCTATCGGCCGGACGGGACTTATACCGAAGGCGCTTCGTACTGGGGGTACGGAACGGGATTCAACTGCATTCTGCTTGCTGCACTCGAGTCGGCGTTCGGAACTGATTTCGGCCGGGCCGATTCCCCCGGATTCCGTTCGACAATTCTGTATTACGAAAACGTTTTCGGAACGACCGGCAACGCATTTAACTACTCGGATTGCGGCGGCGGATTCATCTTCGAACCGGCGGCGTTCTGGTTCGATCATCTGTGGAACAATCCCGAAATGACGCGGAACGAGAACCGCGTTCTGCATGAAGCGTACGAGGCGGCAACCGCGCCCGAGCCGGACCTCAAACCGATGGACGGCGCGGTTTCTTCCCGTTTGGCGGCATGTCTTCTTCTTTGGGTTCCGGCGCGGTCCGAAGATACCGCCGCAGCAGAGCTGCCGAACGGGTTCGTCGGGATCGGAAACGGCCGCGCGCCGGTCGCCCTCTTTCGAACCGGATGGGAGAAGACCGATGCGTTTCTCGGGATCAAAGGAGGGACAGGCCGGGCCCCTCACGGGCACATGGATATCGGCGGTTTCGTTTACGATGACCTCGGCATCCGCTGGTTCGCCGATCTGGGGCCGGAATCGTATCACAAGATTGAACAGCTCGGGATGAACCTTTGGGATTTCGGTCAGCAGTCCGACCGATGGAAGATTTTCCGGTATAACAATTTCGGTCATTCGGTTCCGAACATTAACGGACAGCTTCAGCTTGTTGACGGTCTTTGCCCGTTTACCGAAAGCAGAATCGGCGCGCCCGGAGAATCTTCATTCGCGGAGATCGATCTGACCCCGGCGTATCGCGGCGAAGCGTCCTCGTTCGTCCGCCGCGCCGTCCTTCTTCCGGACGGATCGCTTGAAATAACCGATACGCTGACCGCATTTCCCGAAAAGGCGGCTTCAGTCGAACGGCGGTTTGTGACTCCGGCCGATGTGACGCTCGATGAAGACGGCAATCCGGTTCTGACGATATCCGGCCGGAAGAAGGTCCTTCTGGTTTCCGGCGATCTGCCGACAGAAATCGAAATGATCCCCGCGGGAACCGACAGGGAGTATGACGCGAAAAATGACGGGATGACCGTTATATGCCTGAGAACCGTTGTCGATCCGGGGAAAAGCGCGCGGATGTCGGTGAAGTTCCGGAATCTTGATGATGGAGACGACGGCCGATAAAATCTCTTTGCGGATGAAGTCCCGTTGAAAGGTATGGGAAGAAGCCGGTTTTTTTGACCGGTTTCCGACGCCGGAAGCTGTTCCGAAAATGCCGCCGTCGTGCAGACCGAAAAAGAGCCGCCGAAAGGCGGCTCGGTATGGGGAATCACGGCATGTTGCCGTGTGTTTTACATATTCTTTTCGATGCGGTATTTCGGCGCGTCTTTCATGTTGTAGCCGTGAGTGTTTCCCTGAATGAAATCAAGCGTGGCCGGGACGCTGAGGTTGTTGTAAAGGGTCATGACGCCCGAGGGAGGGCAGACGTAGTCGCCTAGTCCGGCGGAGATGGTTACGGGGCACTTAATCCGTTTGGCGTGATTTACGCCGTCGTAGTAGCCGAGCGCATCGGTCCATTCGGGACGGAAGATCGAAGCGTTCCGCTTCTGGAGCGCGGTTCCCGAAACGTCACAGAACCACGGGACGTTCAGACGGCACATCGTCACATCGGAGTCAAGACCGGCGGCGAGAATCGACTGGAATCCCCCCTGGCTTCCGCCGGTGACGGTGATATTCTTTCCGTCCCATTCGGGGCGTGATTTGAGGAATTCGAGCGCGCGCATTACGCGCATCGCCACGCCGTTCCAGTATGATGCTTCCGGATCGGTGTTCGTGCCGGCGGGAAGCCCGTAGCTTTTGAGCGTTGTGTTGAACAGGTTCTGGTAGAAGTCCGCGTCGCGACCGTTTTCGATACCGTGCGCGTTAATGCAGAGGGCGAGCGAACTCTTTCCCGCACGGATCTCCTTACTCGCCGAAGCGACGCCGTACCCCTGGAGGACCAACAGCGCGGGGAGCGACTTCTCCTCAGCGTCGGCGGGAAGACAGAAGTAGCCGGAAACGGGCGCTCCGACCGAATCGACCCGCAGGTCGTAGCATTTGACGTTTTCGTCGGGAGAGTTGACTTCGGAAAGGTGCGCGGAGAGGGGGACTTCGGCGAGCCGCTCTTTCTGCCGCTGCCAGAACGCATCGAAGTCGTCCGGTTCGGGAGCGCTTCCGAGCCGGTCTAGGAGGACTCCGGCGCCGCCGTTGAACTCATGGTTTTCACCGGGGATGTTCTTTCCCGACTCGTCGAGCGCAACGACTTTCAGCCAGACGAAACCGGGTGTTTCGATTGCCGTGCGGATGGTGACCGGTTCATCGGCGGCGGTGACAGCTTCCCCCTCTTCGGTTTTTCCGTCGTCGCCGGTACGGAGCCAGCGGACCGTCTTGCCGGAGCAGGGGACACCGTCGTCGAGAAGCTGAACGCTGAAAATGATCTCCTCTCCCGGCGCGTAGGTGAGCGGGTCTTTGTCGGTTACGCCAAAAAAGGAGAGTTCGCCTGCGAAAAGGGGTGTGGTAACGAGCGCCAAAAGGAGAAGGGCGGCCGAGCGGGTCGGCATACGGAAAACGGGCATGCGGAAACGGTTGACTAAGGACATCGGTTACCTCGTTCGAAGTGGCGCGAAGCGCGGTTGATCTTTTGGGGATACGAAGAATATACCTGAATTCCTGTCTGAAGAAAAGCGGTCGAAATCCGGCCGCGCAAAAATCTCTACAAGCTGTTGACCGGAAGATTTGTTCATCCTATAATCGGGAAGGCGCGTCGCTTTGCGCCATGTTGTTCGAAATCTTTCAGTCCAACCCGGCCGAAATAAGTAAGGGAGCGAATTCCATGGATAATTTTCAATACAGAAATCCGGTTCAGATTGTCTTCGGTAAAGGGCAGATCGCCAAACTCGCGGAACTTCTTCCCGCCGACGCGAAGATACTGATGACTTATGGGGGAGGGTCCATCTTTAAGAACGGAGTCTACGACCAGGTCAAAAAGGCGCTCGGCAACCGGCAGGTCGTTGAGTTCGGTGGGATTGAGCCGAATCCGGAATACGCCACCTGCATGAAGGCTGTCGAGCTGGCGAAAAAGGAGAAGATTGACTTCATTCTGTCGGTTGGCGGCGGGTCGACTCTGGACGGGAGCAAGTTCATCGCCGCGGCGATCAAGTTTCCCGAAGGGGAAGATCCGTGGGATATCCTCGAAAAGGGGGCGCCGATCAAGGACGCTGTACCGTTAGCCTCGGTGATTACCCTGCCGGCGACCGGTTCGGAAATGAACGGGTACGCGGTTGTCTCGCGCCGCGAAAAGGATCAGAAACTCTGCCTCTGGTCCGATAAGGTTTTCTGCCGTTTTTCGATCATCGATCCGCAGACGACTTTTTCTCTGCCGGACCGGCAGATTTCGAACGGGATCGTCGATATCTTTGTACATGTCATCGAGCAGTACGCCACACATCCGATGGGGGCGGTCGCGCAGGACCGTCAGGCCGAGGCGCTGATGCTCGCCGTGATCGAGACGGCCCGATGGCTGAAAAAAGACCCGCAGAGCTACGATGCCCGCGCCAACCTCTGCTGGCTGGCAACCCTTGCCGAAAACGGCTGGATTTGCGTCGGAACGGCTCAATGCTGGATGATCCACATGATCGGTCATGAGCTGACCGCGCGAACCAATACCGACCATGCCAAGACGCTGGCACTGGTCCTTCCCGCCGCGTACCGCCATCAGCGCCGACAGAAGGAAGAGAAGCTTCTGCAATATGCCGAGCGCGTCTGGGGGATCACCGGCAGCGATAAGGACGCGGTTATAGACGAGGCCATACAAAAGACGGTTGACTTTTTCGCCGAAGTCGGAATAACCCCGTCCCGAAAAGAGTACGGTGTGACCGACGAGGTGATCCGATCGGTTGCCGCGGCGGTTGACGCGCGGGGCGAGAAGTTCGGCGATCGCGCCAATATCGGCGGAAAAGAGATCATTGAAATCCTGAACGACACTGCGGAATAATGCTGACAACCATAGCCGTCATCCTTTCGCTGACGCTCGGCACATACTGCTGCTGGTCGTTCGTTAAGAACGAACGGTTCCGGCGCCGGTATGAGGATATGCCGACCACAAAAACAGCCGGGGTCTTTATCGGCGAGGTGGAACTGAAAGGGACCGCCGAAACGTCCGGGCCGCTGACAGCTCCCCTCTCGCGGCGGGAGGCCGTCTGGTACGACTGGTATGTCGAGGAGCAGTGGCAGCGGACGGAACGGGAAAAAGTCTCGCCCGAACGGGCGAAAGAGATCGGTTCGGAATACGAGGAGAAAGTCGTTAACGGCTGGAACAGAATTGCCGGCAGTACATCGTCATCGCTGTTTTACTTGAAGGATGAAACCGGTCACGTTCGGATCGATCCGCAGAAAGCGAGGGTTGAGCCGGTTCAGGCCGTCTATAAAACCTGCCGAAGCAGCGATCCGTTCTATTTCCATAACGCGCCGCGTGAGGCGATCGCCGACTCGACCGGTGACCGGCGCTTTACGGAAGCGATCATTCCGGTCGGCGCTCCTCTTTTTATTTCGGGGCACTCGCGCATTCGCGACGACGCCGTCGCCGCCGAGGTGGCGTGGGATGCCGACCATCCCGATTATTTGATATCGACGAATCCGGAAGAGAAGATTATCAAAGGGGTGAAGGCGTCGTCAGTCGGCAGCCGGGTTATTTTCGTGCTCCTTTCGGCGTTCATCTTTTACGCCTTTTTCCGAGAATGGGTTCCGGCCCTTATCGGGGGGGCTGTGGGGTTGGCCGCGCTCGTTCCCGTCTGGATTTGGGTTGTGCATCAGTCGATGGTAAAACTGAAGAACCGCTCCGCTCAGGCGGCGTCGAACGTTGACGTGGAGCTGAAACGACGCCATACGCTGATTCCGCAACTTATCGAGGCGGTTCGCGGGTTTAAGGAGTACGAGGCCGATCTGCAGCCGGCACTTGCCGAACTCCGATCGCAGGAACGGATCAGGGAAGTCGGAGACGCCAGGGAAGAGGGCGTTCTGGTTCCGGTCGCCCGACAGATCATGGCGGTCGTCGAGCGGTATCCGGCGCTGAAGAGTAGCGCGCTTTTTCTAAACCTGCAAAAGAATCTGGCCGAGACCGAAGACCGGATCGCGCTGGCACGCCAGTATTACAACGACACGGTCGAGTACGTCAACAGCCGCCGGGAGTCGTTTCCCGAGGGGCTTGTCGCCAGACTGAGCGGGGTCAGAAAACTGGACTATTTTCACGCCGAGGCGTTCGAGCGTCCGTCGGTACAAATTGGACTCGAGTGATCCCGGAATCCGGGTCGGCGGTTTTTGCGGTCATTGCTATCGGCTGGCCGCCCACCAGTCGTAAAGGCCGTCCAGGATGGCGCGGATGTTGTTTTTGTGGCGGCGGCGCAACTCGCGGAAAATCTCTGTTCCCGGATATCGCTGGGAATCGTCGAGAAGGTATGAGACGATCTTTTCAATGGTGGCATCAGAAGGGGACGTGCGGTAGAGTACTTCGCCTACGAACCACTGAGGTGTGTGTGTTGTGACCAGAAGTCCGCAGCCGCTTTCGGCGCAGAGTCGGCGCAGACGGAAACGATTCAGCGGGCTTAACTGTTCGTAGCCGTCGAAGATCACCACTTGCCTTGCCGTGCCGGCGGGACGCGTTTTGAGGTCAGCGCGGAGTTGTGCGGGAATATCATGCGTGCCAGTGTGGATCATCGATTTCATCACGCCGATACCGGTCAGGTTCAGGTACCGGGCGAACGATTCGGTCATTGTCGACTTGCCGCTGCCGTGCGGACCGACCACCTGAGCGCGGTATCCCGATCGGGCAAACTTTTCGCCCAGATAACGGCATCCGATCCAGGTTGAAAGCTCCATTTTCTTCTGGAACGCCTCGGCGAACGCCTGAACGTAGAGAGTCGGGTCGGTTTCTCTGATATGATCGATAAACGACGGCTCGAAGAAGTAGGGGATGGATCCCGGCTGAACGTAACCGACGGAAAAGGGATTTAACGAGACTCCCGACATTGACGCGGGGGTGTTAGCCTGAATCATTCGCCGCGCGCCTCCGTTTCAGGCGAGGCGGGGGGGGCCGCGGGTTCGGCCTGCGTTTGAGGTTCTTCCGGAGATTCGGCGGCGGGCGTTTCCGGTTCGGCGGGTTTGGCGTTTTCGCCGCCGCCGTTACGGCCGGTTTCCGGATCGGGCTTTTCTATTCCCATGCGCAGGAGGGGCAGACCGGTCAGATTCCCGAGCCGAAAGACATGTTCATCGACGAAAACACGTCCGTCCTCCATAAAGACGCGGACCCGGACGAGCCAGTAGATTTTGATCAGTTCGCCGTCGTATGAAAGGGGCGAGGCAGGAAGGCGGACATTGAAGCTGTTCCCCTTGCGGTCGTCGAACCAACGGGGGCGGGTTCCGCCGATGCGGTCATTTTTGCCGTTGGTCAGCCGCTCAAGGTAATGAATCCCGTAATCGACGTTTCCTTTCCCCTCGGTCTGCCAGAGAACCGAAAGTTCGACTTCGGAGATCGCGTCTCCGTTGATCCCGTCAAGATAGAAATTGCCGGAGAGCGAATCGCCCGGCTGATAAGCCCAGCTTTCGCGCCTGTCGAAAATGATGGGGATCTGAGGAGAGTATTCCATAGCGTCTCTTATTATACGGGAAAAGGGGATTCGGTTCAATATATCCCCTTGTCGATTGCCGTTTAAACGGTATAAATATAGGGAGTGTTTTTATGGGGAGATCCCTTTAGGTCAGAGGTGTCTCTCGCCGGATTATTTCTCCCTGGAGCCGCCATTAAAGTTTTTTGAAGTGAGGAAACCAACAGATGTCTAAATTCACAGCCGAGAATATTCGTAATATTGCCTTCTGCGGTCATGGCGGTTCGGGAAAGACGACTCTTGCCGATACCCTCCTCTGCGTGACGGGGACGGTGAACAAGAACGCCAGTGTTGACGACGGTTCGAGCATCTGTGACTTTGACGAAGAAGAAAAGGCGCATAAGTACTCGATTGAATCGAGTATTATCCATTTCGATCATGCCGGAAAACGGTTCAATATTGTCGATAACCCCGGTTATCCCGATTTTATCGGCGCGACGATCGGTTCGTTCGGCGGTGTCGATACCGCCGCGATTGTGATCAACGCGCAGGCCGGGATTGAGGTGAACACCCGCCGTGTTTTCGCGGAATCGAAGAAAGCCGGGCTCGGCCGTCTGGTGATCATCAACAAAATGGACGGCGACAACATCGATTTTGAAACCCTCGTGGCGAACATTCAGGACGTTTTCGGGCAGGAAGCGGTTCTGTTCAACGTTCCGGTCGGGCACGGCCATGAGTTCAAGGGGGTCGTCAGCACGCTCAATCCTCCGGCCGACGCCGCCGGCGCTCTGGTCGATCCGGCTCAGATTCACGAATCGCTCATCGAATCGATCGTTTCGGTTGACGATGCCGCGATGGAAAAATATTTCGAAGGGGAACTTCCCGATGAAGCGCAGATGTCGGCGCTGATCGCCAAAGGGATGGTCGAAGGTTCGCTGATCCCGATGTTCTGCGTCTCGTCGAAGACGAAGGTCGGGCTCAATGAACTGATGGACGCTCTGGCCGCCTACGCGCTGCCGGCGAACTTCCTGCCCCGTACCGCCAAAGACGCTTCGGGCGCCGATGTCGAGCTGACCGCCGACCCGAACGGTCCGGTCGCCGCTCACATTTTCAAGACCCGGATTGACCCCTTCGTTCAGAAGATCAACTACATGCGCGTCTTTAACGGCACGCTCAAAACCGGGATGCAGATTGCCGCATCGTCGTCCCGCCGCGGTCTGAAAATCGCCCAGCTGTTCGAAGTCCAGGCCGACGCGCTGACCCCGGTCGACGAAGCCGGTCCCGGCGCGATCGTGGCGGTTACCAAGAGTGAAGAACTCCACACCGGC